>CAWVXN010000203.1:0-5817 GCA_963933695.1 uncultured Myxococcales bacterium
TGGTCCTGACTCCAAGCGCCTACAACCTCTATCTGGGGAGCGAAATCAGTCAAGGCAACGACCTTTCCTGGACGGATCCTGCGCTCTGGCTCAGCGGATACCAGGCCTTTCTCGCGGCCAACGTCGTGAAACCGATCAGCCTTCAAATCGACCCCACAACCGGGCTCGAACTGGCTCTCCTCGAGGCGGCCATCGGCTGGCACAGTGAACTCAGCGCCGGCGCAGCAATTCTGTTGGGGAACCCCGAAGCGATCGCTGTCCCCGCCGCGGTCTCTGCCTTGGACGAAACCCTTGCGGGCTCGGAACGAAATTGGCTGGACCTTCTCGCTGATTACACCCCCCTAGTGGCCCCGGGCGGCGAGCTGAGCGGTTTTCGAAGCAGTGTGCTCGGGTATTTCGCCGATCCCACGACTATTCCGGTCCCCGTGACAGCACCCACCGAGGCCCAATCAACGACAGAGAAAGCCACGGCTGCCCTAGTCCAAGGCAATCCCTCCGACGACGATTTCCTGGCCGCCTACTTCGCGAAGCTCTACATCCTGGCGTCGCCCGGAGTCCTGGCGACTATGGCGCCGGCCGAACGGGCGGCCCTTCTCGACCCCACCGGTGACGCCGACGGGGATGGACTGTGGAATGCGACGGAACTCGCGGTTCAGGTTGATCAGAGCGGAAATCCGCTGGCTTCTGATTCGGACGGTGACGGGTTCTTGGATTCTCTTGACCCCTGCCTCAGCGATCCGGAGAACCTCTGCCTCTCCCAAATTGAACTCGAAGGCGACGACGATGGGGACGGGGTGATCAATTCCCTGGACAATTGCCTGAACTTCGCGAATCCCCTCCAGGCTGATACGAGCGGGGATGCGATCGGCGATGATTGCCTTCGCTACGCGAATATTCGCACGCCGGTTGCCAATGCTCGAGTCTACCCCGGTGGCGCAGTCAACTTCACTTCGATCCTCAGCGATGAGGGTTCGGGGACAGTGGGGCCGCTGTCCTACGACTGGAATTTCGGAGGGGGTGCTGCCAATTCCTTGGCCGAAAATCCGGGACCGGTCGCGTTCTCCCTGCCCGGCACCTGGCCAGTGACTCTCACCGTATCCAATGGTGCCATGGCCGATCTCGGAACCGATGTCAGGACCGTGACGGTTCTCGGCGACATTCCCCTGGTGACCATCGTCGGCTCCGGCCCCCTCACCGAAGGCGACATTCTCCACCTTTCGGCGGCGGCATCCAGTCCCTATGGGGCCATCACCGACTACGAGTGGACGTTCGGCGACGGCGACCTCGCCTCGGGGAGCGCCACTTCCCACCAATGGGCTCAAGACGGAAACTATGAGGTTAGAGTCGAAGTGCATGACGTCATCGGTGCGCCCGCTACCGACTCATTCGTCGTGACCGTGACCGACACAGTTCCCCAGGTCAGCTTTACCCTCGACCGAAACCGGGGGCCTCTGCCCCACCCAGTCGAGTTCAGCGAAAACGTTCCGATTCCCTACGATGGGCTGGCGGCAATAGAATGGAACTTCGGCGATGCGTCGCCGGTTTCCCTACTCCCGTCACCGACCCACGTCTTTACTGGGGCTGGGACGCCCACGGTGTCCTTCTCGGCGACGGATGGCGATGGGTCGATCTCTTCCGTCTCGAAAAAAGTCCAGGTATTGACCGGCTTCAATCTACTGCCGGATTCCGATGGGGATGGCATTTCGGACGCATTCGAAGCGTTTCACGGTGCAGTCGACCCGGCAAACGATACGGATGGGGACGGCATGACGGATCTTGCCGAGTTCAAGGCGGCGACGGACTTCCAAGATGCACAGGACACGCCCACTGGAAATAACGGAATTCCGGACCGGCTCTTCGGCGACTCCTTCGTCGAGTCCTTCGAGATGCGCTGGAGCGAGGGGCTGACTTCGCATTTTGCGGTCTCGTCAGTCAACCAGACCAATGGTCGCTTGCTCTTCGATCTTCAGCAGCCACTGCCAGGCGATCTCTGTCAAACCGCGAGCTTGGTCAGCTCCACGGCGGTGCATGCAGTCGATCTCTGGATGACGGCCAAACTCGATCCCGGAACTGCGGGCACCAGCTGCATCGGCATCGCCTCGGATACGGATTATTTCTCTAGAGCAGAAGCCTGCCTCGTCGAGAAATCTGGCGGCCTCGATCTCGAATTGCGAATCACAGAAGCAGAGGGTGTCAGCGTGACACCGGGCGGCTCGATTGCGACGGGCACCGACCGGGAAATTGGCCTCAAAAAAATCGGGCCGAACTTCTCCCTCAGCTTGGATGGTATGACGATGGCGAGCGCGGTCTCGGGGGGAAGCATTGGCGACAATGCCCTTCGCCCCTATTTGAGTGCCGAGAATTGCTCGGAAGATTCGGGCCCCACCGAACTTGATGTGGACGAAGTGGAGGTCATTTTTGTTCCTGAAGCCGGCTTGGTGGTTCAACTCATCGCCGGCGTACTCGGACTTCGCGTCCTTTACCGGCGGCGCCAGTCTTGAGTATGTCGTGGCCGGGGGAGCGACTTGGCTGGGGAATTGGCTGGCGACTTGGCTAGCGACGGGGCTAGCGGATGGCGACGGGGTTGATGACCGCCTGCACTGTCCCCACGAATCGCGGCGCTCCGAGAACGAAGAGAAACTCCGAAACTCCATCCGCTGCCAGCGCCCGGGTATCCATGTTTTCGAGGATGTAGACCCCGTGACGCGCGAGCAATTCGGGATGGACGGGAAAGGCGGTGGCGGGATCCTCCGAGGGCAGGGCCTCCAACGCCCAAGTGTCGGCGCCTACGGCCACCACACCCAGTTTGGCCAAGTACCGCGCACCCCCCAGGCCCAGGCCCGGCTGGCCCGACATGAAGCGCGCCGGATCGCTCTCGGCCAAGTCGAGCCAGCCCGTGTGGAAGAGCACCACGTCGCCTTTCTCTAGGTCGATGCCCCGCTTGCGCGCGACCGCCTCGATCTCCTTCTGATTGAAAGCCGTGCCTTCGGGCAAGGGGCTCACGCCATAGTGCTGGGTCATGTCCAGCAGCACGCCCCGGGTCACGATGGGGGGCAGGGTGTCGATTCCGAATTTCAGCAGGGCCTGGGTGGTCACAAATTCGCTGGCGTGGGTGTTGTTGTAGTAGACGTGGTCGACCCCCATGTGGCCGAGTCCATCGATCTGGCTTCCCACCCCCATCCAGGCGTAGACGAGATCGTCGTTGCCCGTGGCGCGATTGCTGCCCATGGGCGTGCCGGTTCCATCGGAGAGTTGGGTCACCGTGAGTTTGTAGCCGCGGGGGCCGTAGGCCGGAGTCTCCGGGCCCGTGGGCACGCCCAGGGCATAGGTCTTGCCGGTTTTGATCAACCGGGCTGCGGCCAGGACCTTGGCGGGGGAGAGGTTGTTGATGGCGCCGAGAGTGTCTTCGGGGCCAAAGGGGGAGGGCAGATTGACCGAGTTCGGCTTGTCCGAGGGCGGGGCCGCCGCGGCCGCAAGGGGAAGCGCGAAGAGGACAGTCAACAGGGTGGCGAGGAACCGAGGCATGGGTTTGCTCCTGGATACGCGAATCGGGAAAAGGGGGTCTGGATGGGTCGTCAGCCTAGCAGCCCACCGGTGGCCTCAAGATTTTCTATGCTGTGGCGCTACCCCCGAGGAGGAATCCCATTGACCCATTTCGGCGTTGCCTTTTTCCCCACCGATTACTCGATCCAGCCCGTGGAACTCGCCCTGGCCCTGGAGGAGAGGGAACTCGACTCCCTCTATGTCACCGAGCACACCCACATCCCCACTAGCCGGAAGACCCCCTGGCCCGGAGGCGCCGATCTTCCCGAGGAGTACTGGCACACCCACGATCCCTTCGTGGCGCTGGCCGCCGCGGCCGCGGTCACTCAGCGGCTCAGGTTGGGCACGGGGATCTGTCTCGTGGTGGAGCGTGATCCCATTCAACTCGCCAAGGTGGTGGCCTCCTTGGATGTGATCTCCGGTGGCCGGGTTGTTCTCGGAGTGGGGGCGGGGTGGAACCGGGAGGAAATGGAAAATCACGGCGCAATCTACGACAAGCGCTGGGCCATTGTCCGGGAGAAGGTTCTGGCCATGAAGGCGATCTGGACCGAGGACGAGCCCGAGTTTCATGGCCAGTTCGTTGACTTCGACCCGCTCTGGTCCTGGCCGAAACCCGTCCAGCCCGGCGGCCCCAAAGTCTTGATCGGCGCTCAGTCGCCCTGGACCTGGGAGCGGGTCACCGACTACGGCGACGGCTGGATGCCGATTGGGATTCGAGGCGGTTTGGTGGAGGGGATGGCCGATCTCCGTGCTCAGTGCGCGACGACTGGGCGCGACTTTGACTCCCTGGATAAAGCGATTTTCGCGGCGCCCTCAAAGCCCGACGAGGCCAAGCGTTTGATCGAAGCGGGTTTCACCGAGCTGACTTTTTCGCTTCCCTCGGTTTCCGCCGAAAAAGCCCTGCCTCTCTTGGATCGCTATGCGGAACTGGCCCGAGGGCTCCGCTAGGGGTGCGGGCCGGGCATCCATTCCGGCTTCCGGGCCCAAGATAGGAGCGGGCGGGGACCTGACCTATGATCGGCCTCTGGGGCATCCTGCCCAAGGAAGATGTCGTGACTCTATGCGGGTGATGTCGGTATGAGGGTGATGTCGGTCCTGTTGCTCCTGCTCCTGGCGACGGCAATGGCGTTGGGCGTTTTTCTTTTCCGTCCATTCCTTGAGTATCCCATACCCGCGCGATTGACCTGCCTGGATGCTTCGGCGGGTGTGGACCAGGCGCTGGGCGATCCCGGCGACGTTTACGGTCTGGGTCTCAGCTACGCGGGACATATCGCCGAGTCCCCGGGCCTTTACGATCCGGAGACGGGCCCTCCGATTTTTCGCAAGCGCATGCACACGGTTAACGTGGGCGATGAAATTGTTTATCCGTCCCGGGAGGTCCTGCTCCAGGGAGTCCGCGAGATCGACCCCGGGCATGCCCAGAACATCGCTGAGCTTTTTCTTGAAATTCCAGCCCTGCTCGACTACGAGGTGGAGATCGGGTTGAAGGTTCTTTCCAATATTTCATTGGGGGATCTGCGTCGTCCGGACTTCGCGCCGCCCGTGGGTTATTTCGTCGCCAACGATATTACTGCGCGCATCCTCATCGGGATGGCCCCACGTTTCGAGGAAACCGTCGCCTACCTCGCCGAAGGGAAGGGACTGCCCGGCTTTCTGCCCATCGGAAATCAGGTCTGGGTTCCGCTTTCCCCCGCGGTGGATTCTTGGCCGTGCGTCGAACTTCGCACCGAGGTGAATGGGGAAGTTCGCCAGAGTGCCGCGTCCGAGGACATCATCATGGGGCCTCGAGCGATTCTGCTCGGGATTGCCGAGGGTTTTAGTCTCAAGGGTTTCAAGCCCGGCGATTGGGTGATTACCGGGACGCCTCCCGGAGTGGCCGCCCAAATTCCGGGTTGGATCCAGAGGAGCCTTTTGCTGGTGGATCCCGACGCCGAAACCAAGCTGGACTTCATGATCGGCGGGTCGGGATCGGATCCCGCCTATCTGCGCCCGGGCGACGTGGTGACCGTCAGTGCCGGGTTTCTGGGCACTAAAACCAGTCGAATCGTGCGTTAGTTCTCGAATCTGTTCGGGATGAATCCGGGGTTGGACAACCCGTCGCCAGGACCCGTCTTAAGAGATAAAGAAAGAGGCCAGTAGAACGCGCTCCGGCGGGGCGGAGAGCGGGCATTCCAAAACACTCGAAGGAGAAGGTGGGCTTTGTCCAACGAACTGACCCTGGCTGCCGTGTATGAGCGTCTTGTGGGCGTGTCCCTCGAACGGGTCTGGGAAAAC
>CAWVXN010000204.1:0-5787 GCA_963933695.1 uncultured Myxococcales bacterium
GCGAATTGTGATCTGAATTCGCACCCTAGCATAATACGCGCCGTTCGATCGCTTCAGTTCCGGGCGCGCGAGAAAACCGTGGAGCACTTGGAGACTTGGCTGCGAAACGATCCGGAGATTCACACGCAGCGAAAAACCAGCGACCGTTGAGCCGGCGCCCTGACACTTTTATCTCCCCGGGTTTTATTGGGCGAACGCACTCACTTCGGTTCAATTTTCGAAAACAGTGAGCCGAGAAGTCTGAGACACGATTCGAATCGGGCATCTCGGGCCGGCCAATTGGCGAACAGTCCTGAGCCTGCCCTATTGATTGCCATTAAAACTTCTCGCCGGCCAAAACGGCGAAGCGGGGAGATCAAGAGCAGGCACTAGGCCACAAATAAACAATTCTGTTTCCCGCAGTGCAGGAAAGTGCAGGAAAAGTGCAGGGTTTCTCCTGAGGGAGCATTTAGCTAGAATCGGCCGCGTAGAGCCTTGTACCCGCTTGGGGTCTGGCACAGTAACGGAACCGGAGGGCACACATGCAGCAAACAACGCAAAGACCTCCTTTACTCGAAGGTCGTCCCCAAGCTGCTGCCGCAATTTGGGATTGGCGCGGTGAGCAGGCTCATGGCCCAGCCCAGCCGTCGATCTCCTCGGTTCGAATCAAGGCCATCGTTCAGTCTCTCGTCGGATTTACCGTGGGCTCACTGATATTTTTCTTCTGGTCGCGTACCGTCGGCTCCATCGCGCTCGGGATTGCCTCTGTAATTCTGTTTTCGGGACTCGTTTCGCCCCGAGGGCTCTACGCAGGAATTCAAAGTCTCTTCGAGGCGACCGGCAACGTGCTCGGCCGAATCATGACATGGGTGGTGATGGTTCCTATCTTCTATTTATTCTTCGTACCCTTTGGCAGGATCATGCGGCGCGGACGGCGTGATCAATTGAAGTGCTTTTACGAGCCCGACGCGAGCAGCTATTGGGAACCGCATAAAACACTCACCGCTGAGTCGAGAGAGCATCAGTACTAATGAGAATTCTGGGACTGAGCTGCTTTTACCACGATTCCGCGGCCTGCATTGTGGACAACGGCGAGATCGTTGCCGCGGCACAGGAAGAACGCTTCACCCGTAGGAAGCACGATCAGGATTTCCCCTCCGAGGCTGTTCGCTACTGCTTCGCGGAAGCCTGCGCTGACGGCGGTGGCATCGACGCGGTCGCCTTCTACGACAAGCCGATTCTCAAGTTTCATCGACTGCTCGAAACTTATCTCACGGTGGCACCGTCCGGGCTCGACCAATACATGCGCGCGCTTCCGGTTTGGCTTCGCGAGAAGCTCTGGATTGAGCCCATGATAGAAGAGAAGCTAGCGGCCTGTGGCTTTGATTCTCCGGGCAAGCTCTACTTCACCGAGCATCACGAGTCCCATGCGGCGAGCGCGTTCTACCCCTCACCCTTCGAAGAGGCCGCAATACTCACGATCGATGGCGTGGGCGAGTGGGCAACGGCCAGTCTCGCTGTGGGCGAAGGGAAGGATCTGCGCATCGTCGAAAATCTGAATTTCCCCCATTCCCTGGGCTTGCTCTACTCCGCATTTACGTACTACACGGGATTCAAAGTCAATTCCGCCGAATACAAGGTAATGGGCCTGGCCCCCTACGGTGAGGGCAAGTACACAGAGCTCATCCTCGACAAACTGATGGATCTAAAAGACGATGGCTCCTTCAGATTGAACATGGAGTATTTCGGGTACCTCGACGATCTCGCCATGACGAGCAAGAAGTTTGATGAACTTTTCGGTGGTCCTCCACGCCGACCCGAAACCGGCGTAACCATGCGCGAGATGGACCTTGCGAAGTCGGTACAGGAAGTGACAGAAGAGGTTGTTTTGCGCATGGCACGGCATGCGCGCGAAGTAACGGGCAAGAATTACCTCTGCCTGGCGGGTGGAGTGGCGCTCAATTGCGTGTCCAACGGGAAACTCGTTCGCGAGGGCATTTTTGACGACATCTGGATCCAGCCTGCTTCCGGAGATGCAGGCGGGGCAGTCGGGGCGGCGCAGTCTGTCTGGCATAACGTTTTCGGCGGTGAGCGAAAGTGCGACGGCCAAAACGACGCGATGTATGGCTCATATCTGGGGCCTGAGTTCTCCACAGATCAGATTCGTGAATACTTGGACTCCCAGCAGTGCGTCTACAAAGAGCTTTCGGACGAGGAGTGGCCGAGCACGATCGCGGCGCTGATTGCCGACGAAAAAGTGGTTGGACTCTTCCAGGGCAGAATGGAATTCGGACCCCGTGCTCTTGGGAATCGCTCCATCGTTGGGGATGCCCGGTCGCCAGGGATGCAGTCCGTCATGAATAAGAAGATCAAGTTCCGCGAGGACTTTCGTCCTTTCGCGCCTTCGTGCCTCGAGGAGAAACTCGCTGAAAACTTCGAGTTAGACCGCCCCTCGCCCTATATGACCCTGGTGGCTCCAGTCCTGAAGGAGCGGTGCATTGAACCCGAGGGGGACAAAAGCCAATTGGAAATTCACGAGTGGGTCAATCAAGCGCGATCGGACCTTCCGGCCATCACTCATGTTGATCACTCCGCGAGAATCCAGTCGGTGACCGCAAAAACAAACCCTCGGTATCACTCACTCATCAAGGCTTTCGACGACCTGACCGGGTGCAGTGTCATCATCAATACCAGTTTCAATGTGCGCGGAGAGCCGATCGTGTGCACGCCCTCCGACGCGCACCGGTGTTTCATGCGAACTGAAATGGACTATTTGACAGTCGGGCCATTTCTGCTGGCAAAAACCGAACAACCTACCTGGCAAGACGATCGGGAATGGGAAACAGAGTTCCCGCTCGATTGATCTCTGAAAAGGACTGACCGATGTCAAAGCTTTCATACGGCCCCAAGCTCATTGCTGAGTTCGCACGATTCGCCAAAGAAAATAAATCCTATTGGCTTGTCCCGCTGATTATCGTGCTGATGGGTGCCGCCGCCGTAGTCGTGATCTCCCAGGGCGCAGCTCCGCTGCTCTACACGCTTTTCTAGCAGCAAGCGGCCCGGCTCTTACCGTCGAGTGCACAGAACCTGTATGACCGCCATTACAGGCGTTCATCACAGGCGTTCATCCCAGGCATGGGGCACAGGCGGCATTGATTACAGGCCATGGCTTACAGGCCATGGATCAGAGGCATGGCTCACAGGCTTGCCGGGGCCGTGCGACTCTGCCGTTCCCCCGTGTCTAACTGCGATCGGATCGCTGAGAGGGATCTATCTGGCCGCTTCACCGTCTCGCGGCCGCTGGGCGGCGACGACAAAGAATCCACCTTCGCGGCTCCCGCGGAAGATCATGCCGGTCTCCACCATCAGCCGCTCGAACCAGTTTCCTGGCTCCTCCCGCCGGAATAGACGGTCTTCATCCGAAAACGGCTGGAATGGCTTGGACCGAGGCACGCTCGACACGAAGTCGAACTCGATTTCCTTCAGCCAATTCATGACTTCACCAATTGTGTGCTTCGACTCGTGCGGGTTCTTGTACTGATCCATGAACCAGGCGCGACGCTTCGCTTTGCCCATTCCGTCCACGCGCAGGTTGGGGTCGAGGCCGGTGAAGCGATCCCCACTGAGATTGAATGTCATGCGTCGAAAATCTGTAATCAGGCGCCCGTACCTGTGGTAGAGGCCGACGAGAAGGTACCCCCCTGGCTTGACAAGGTCAGAAATCGACTTGAACGCGGTGAAGGGATCTGATGTGTGGTGGAGAACGCCGTTCGAAACGACCAGATCGAACATTTGGGGCTTGAAGCACGGCTTGAACAAATTCATCTGTAAGTAGTTCACATTGGTGAGGTCGTTCTGCTTTCGAAACTTATTCCCCAGCCGGAGTGAGTTCAGGCACATGTCCGCGCCGAAGACGGTCCGACTGGCAACGGAGAGAAAGTTGCTGAGTTGGCCCGTGCCGCAGCCACACTCGATGATCCGTGTACCAGCGGGAACCTGGTCATCCAACAGCTTGGCGAAGCGCCCCTTTCGCGCCTTCTGAATGAGACTGTCAACGCTGTCGAATTCGTCGTAGTTCGGGAAAGGCGTTTCTTCGTAGAAAGCCTTCATCTTCTCAGTAATGTCGCTGGCTCCGGGGTCCCACTCGTTCGGCCAAAAGAGCTGGGAAATCCCGTCCTCTGTGGGAAACCCATGGCGGCATTGAGTACAGACGAGCCCCTGATCACCATTCGCGATGTCTCCGCCACAACCGGGACAACACAGAATATCGACGTGCTTAGCGAGCGGATGATCTTCGACTTCAGCTTCCATCATGGAACTGTACACGAATTCAGGGGAAGCTGGATCAGGGCCGAGTTTATCCACCCATGGACTCTTGGTATGTTTTGGAGGCGTCTGGGCCCATGGAGCCTGTGTCTATGGAGCCTGTGTCTATTAAGCCTGGGCCTGTTAAGCCTGTACCTATTAAGCACAGGCCCACTGAACTGAATAAGAACCGACCCATTCGGCACGATTTCGCGAAGTGGTCGCGGCCTTGTATCATGCTCGCGACGAGCGCAATGGAGACCGACCGGGAATGAAATGGGGGAACCGATGATCGCGAAAATACTTGGCCGCACTTTTCTGATTGGGTTCACCCTGCTCTTAACCATCGTGTTCGTTGAAATCGCTTCACGCTACGCGCTTCCGCATTGGGCTCCGGTGAGCGGAGACCGCTATTTTTGGGACTACGATGAGACCCTCGGATGGAGCCACCCGCCCAATCGTGCCGGTGTGTTCGCGTACCAGGATTTCTCTGTCGAAGTGCAGATCAATTCCGCCGGGTTACGCGATTTTGAGTATCCGCTGGAGCGTGTTCCCGGGAAAAGTCGGATATTGCTCCTGGGCGACTCGACAACCTGGGGCTTCGGGGTGGAACAGGACGAGACTTTTGGGTCGCTGCTGGAGCAGCTTCGCCCTGATTGGGAAGTCATCAATGCCGGTGTCAGCGGCTACGGCACAGACCAGGAATTCCTGTACTACAAATCGAAAGGAGCTGCCTACAAGCCCGACGTCGTGCTCCTTTCATTTTCGGGCAATGACCCCGAGAACAGCTTTTACCCAGTTCAGTACTGGCACAACAAGCCGGTCTTTCGGCTCAATGGCGAAAGCCTCGAGTTGACGAATGTCCCCGTTCCTCCGGAATCACTCACTCAAAAGATCGCCAATTACATTGCACAGAATACCTACTTCCTACGAACCGCTTCCCATATGTTCCTTCAATATAGAAACAGCGCAGGGAAGGCGAACAGTTTTCAAGTGGGATCTCAAGAGGATGCTTCTGCACCCGGTGAAGAGGCCGCCGACAGTGAGGCGGAGCAACCCGATCCGCTGAAGCTGGCGAAAGAGGATCTCGTCATCCGGATTATTCTGGAACTCGATCAGGAGGTAAGGGCAAACGGCGCCCGACTCGTGGTGGTCGGCTCTTCGATCGGGGGTTCGCCGAGTAAGGACTTGTTTAAGGATCCTAGATTCGTCGCGGCGGGTATTCCTTTCCATTCATTGAAGGGCAGCTTCCGCGGCGCGACCGAACCGGTGACTTTCGAGCACGACCCCCACTGGACCGCCCATGGTCACACCCTGGTGGCCAACTCCATCGAGCAGTTCCTGATTGAACAAGGCGTATTCTAGAGGACGACCGATCCAAGGCCGTACGCATCGAGCAAGACCCTGGGCTTCGGCCCGGCGTGGCTTGGTCAATAAAGCGCCGGCTGTGCTCGAAGTAGAGCCGGCCGCCCACCGCTCGCCGGCATCACCGTGTCTTTGTGC
>CAWVXN010000205.1:0-5760 GCA_963933695.1 uncultured Myxococcales bacterium
GGGGCGCAGCATTCGATCTGGGTCAATCCGCCGTGCTCGGCGAAAAAATCACCCAAGCCAATGCTTCGGGGGCCCTCCTCGGCGCCGTCTGCCACGGTCCGCTGGGTCTCATCCAGGCGCGCAAGCCCGACGGTACCCCCCTCCTCGAAGGGGTTCGCGCGACGGGCGTCACCAATGAAGCCGTCGAGGCGTTGGGCATCACCTGCACACCGATGCACCCTGAGACAGAAATGCGCCGGGCAGGGGCCGTTTTTGAAGAAGATCATCAGGCTGCACATGAATTTTTTACAAATTATCGAACCCGAGATGGAAATCTGTTTACCGGCATGAACCAGAATGCAAGTTGCAGCACCGCCCAGGATGTGATGTACGCCCTCCTTAACGAGTAGATCTTGGATTCATGTTTCCCGGGGGCGATCATGAGACGATTTCGGGGAGCACCACCCGATCGACTCTAGAGGAGGTTTTCCGTCGCGCGCCCGGCGCCCTAAAACCGGTTGATTGGTTGCTTCGATAAGAGCCATACTGCGAGAGAAGCCATAACCTGGCTGGAGAGGCACCATGCACCCGATCCTCAAAATCGCAGGCGCTTTGCTAGCGATCCACTTGGTACTTTCCGCTTCCGCGCTGGCCGATGGCATCGACGACTTCAACAACAGTTGGGCTGGGCAAGCGTTGGCTTCCCAGCGCCTCCTCGACGCCGACTCCCCACTCTCAGACAGCAACATCGTTGGCACGCATAACAGCTTCAACTCGGGCGCCTACACCTCTGGGACCGCCTATCTGGACCCGAATCAGGTCGACTCCATCTACAACCAATTGCGCATGGGCTCCCGCTCCATCGAGATGGATGTCCACTGGACTCCCAAGACCGAGGGGCTCTTCCTTTTCCCCTCCCGCCTGCTCCTCTGTCATGGCACCGCGGCCCATATCGGCTGCAGCCTGGACGATCGCTATTTTGCAGAAGGGTTGGATGAAGTACACGCCTGGCTGAACGGTTCGGGCAGCATCAACCAAGTCCTCATCCTGCATATCGAAGACCACATGGATGGCCAGCACGGCGAAGCCTACAACCAGGTGAACGACCGGTTCGGTGATCGGATATTTCGCAGCGGTGGCTGTCACGATATCCCGGTCGATCTGACCAAGTCCGATGTATTGAACGCCGGCAAGAATGTTCTGATTTGGTCCGAGGCAGGATGCAGCGGCGATGGCAACTGGAATTCAACCGTCTTCACAGGACTCGGCGCGCTCACCCGGGTCTGGGAAGACTCAACGACCATTGGCGGAATCGCGGGCGCGGGAAGCTCTATCAGCAGCAACGATGTCGCCAACTATTACGCCAACGGAACAAACATCATCGACCTCGACCAACTTCACCAGAATGATCCCCGCCTCGGCGCCGCCATCTGGAGTTGGGATGCCAATGAACCCAACAACTCGGGAGGCAACGAGGATTGCGCGGTTCAGAACAGCAATGGTCGTTGGAACGATGAAAACTGCACGAATGCGTATGCGTTTTCTTGCGAAAATTCGAATTCCGGGAACTGGGCCATCAGCAACCTCATCGCCGCTTGGGGTTCTGGGGCCCTAGCCTGTGACGAACTGGGTTCGGATTACCGGTTCGGCGTGCCCACGAATAGCCAGGACAACCAGTCCCTGAAGAGCGCCAAGGGGGCGGCTGGCCTCGCTTCCGTCTGGTTAAACCACGATGATCGCAACACCGAAGGTTTTTGGAGCATTACCAGCAGCGAAGATGTTTTCTACAGCGCCGGGTCACTGATCCTGTCTTCAGGCCAGAGCGTTTCCGGTAAAACTCGGCTGTTGAAGATGGAGGCCAACTGCAATCTGGTGCTCTACAGCGTCAGCGCCGGCGTGATCGGCGGCGGCTTGTGGACGAGCGGAACGGCCAATATGGGCAGCGGGTGCTGGATGGATTTCCAGTCAGACGGAAATCTGGTGGTCTACGACGGTGCTGGGCAGGCCCAGTGGGCTTCGGGAACCAGCGGAACGGCGGGAGCCGAACTCCATCTCCAGAGCGATGGCAACGCGGTGATCTACAATGGCACCGGGAGTCCTCTTTGGCAGAGCCACACCCACTACCCAAGCGAGTACGATCTCGTCGCCGGGCAGTTCCTGCTTTCCAGTGGGCAGATCCTCCACAGCCAGAACCGAAAAATGGCAATGCAATCGGACTGCGACTTGGTCCTCTCCAGTTTCGAAAACGGGACAAGCGGCGGAACTCTGTGGCGGAGCGGGACCTCCGGGGCGGGCAGCGATTGTTACGTCGACTTTCAGGCCGATGGAAACTTCGTGCTCTACGACGGTTCCGGCCAATTCCATTGGGCATCCGGCACTTCCGGAACAGCGGGCGCCCGGTTGAAGCTCCAATCGGATGGCAATCTGGTGCTCTACAACGGGGTGGGCCAGGCTCTATGGTCAGCCGGCACAAACATTCCACTCGAATCGACGCACGGCGCAGGTCAGTTCCTACTGGGCGCAGGGCAATTCATTCAAACCCAGAACCGCAAACTCGAAATGCAAACCGACTGCAACCTGGTTCTATTCAGCGTCGCGAACGCCGTGGTGGGCAGCCCCCTTTGGCACAGTGACACCGCGGGGTCCGGAACCACGTGCTACGCAGACTTTCAGGCCGACGGAAACTTCGTCGTCTACAACGAGCTCGCGCAACCCCAGTGGGCTTCGGGAACTTCCGGAACCAGCGGAGGCCAGCTTCGGCTCCAAATCGATGGGAATCTCGTGGTATACAACGGAGCCAGCCTTCCGCTCTGGAACAGCAATACGAATATTCCGAGTCAGTCCATTTTCCACGCCGGACAATTCCTTTTGTCCGCTGGGCAATTTGTCCAGAACGAGAGCCGACGCTTGGAGATGCAATCCGATTGCAACCTGGTGCTCTACCACGTAACGAATGCATTGCCGGGTGATGCTCTGTGGCATTCGGATACTTCCTTGTCCGGCACGGGCTGCTACGCGGATTTCCAAGCCGACGGAAATTTCGTCGTCTACGACGGGTCCGCCCAAGCCAAGTGGGCATCAGGCACCTCGGGCACCAGCGGGGCCCAGCTCTGGATGCAGCCCGATGGAAATATGGTGATCTACAACGGAGCCGGAGCCCCCCTGTGGACAACCAGTACAACCGGATCCTTCACGGGAGCGTCGGTATGCGGCGATTTTACCTGCAACGGCACCGAGACCTGTTCGACATGCCCAGGTGATTGCGGAACTTGCGCACCGGTTTGCGGCGATTTCACCTGCAACGGGGGCGAGACCTGCAGCACATGCTCGCTTGATTGCGGTCCCTGCACGGGCGGGGGGGCGTTCTGCGGAGATCTCTCCTGCAACGGAACCGAAACCTGCACGACCTGTCCAGGCGACTGCGGAATATGCGGGTCCATATGCGGCGATCTCGTGTGTAGCGGCATTGAAACCTGTTCGATTTGCCCGGGCGACTGCGGAACCTGTTCGGCCCCAGTATGCGGCGACCTCTCCTGCAACGGCAGCGAGACGTGTTCCACGTGTTCTGGGGATTGCGGCACCTGTGCAGCCCCGGTCTGCGGCGATTTCTCGTGCAACGGCGCCGAGACGTGCAGCACGTGTCAAAACGATTGCGGCCCCTGTGCCGGAGGAAACCCCGTCCCCATGCTCACTCCATGGGGGCTCGCTCTACTGCTCCTGATTTTTTCCGGGTCGATGCTCGCCATGAACCGTACCCGGCGCCAAAACCCTGAGCTTGGTTCGCCTAGATCCCCTTGAACCGAGGTTCGCGCTTTTCCACAAAAGCGCGAACCGCTTCCTTGTGGTCTTTGGTCTGGGCGGTGGCCACGGTTCCCTCTGCTTCTCCCGCGAGACAAGCGGGCAGATCCTCTCGCAGGGCCCGGTCGAGATTGGCCTTCATATACGCAAAGGTCGCCGTGGGTCCGCTCGCGAGACGCCGAGCCCAATCCATGGCTTCGGCCCCCAATCGATCATCGGGCACTACGCGATTCACAATTCCCAGCGCTTCACACCTCGCCGAGTCCACGCGCTCGCTGCTGAAGAAAAGCTCCCGCGCACGCGCGGTCCCCACAAGCTGGGTCAAGAAAAAGCTGGCGCCGTAATCCCCCGACAAACCCACCCGCGCAAACCCCGTGGAAACAAAAGCCGACTGCGCCGCGATCCGCAGATCGCAGGCCAGGGCGATGGAAAAGCCCGCGCCCACCGCCGGCCCGGGAAGAGCCGCCAGGGTGGGCTGAGGCAACGCGTAGAGGGCCCCGGTCAGCGCCTGCTGGCGTTGGGTCTGGTCGGCGATCACCTCTTCGCGCGTCGGTGGCGGATCCGGGCGCTTGGCCCCGCTTCCCATTCCCTTGACGTCCCCTCCGGCGCAAAATGCCTTGCCCGCCCCGGTGAGAAGAACCGCCCTGACCCGCGCGTCGCCGCTAATCGAGGCCAGGGTCCGCCGCAGGGCTGGGCTCAGTGTATCGGAAAGCGCGTTTCGCACCTGTGGCCGGTTGAGGGTGAGCACCGCAACCCCATCCTCCAGACGTGCAAGAAGCTCCGGGGTACCGGTTTCAATTTCGATGCTTTGGGCACGCATAGTATCGTCGTTGCTCTGGTCGACCATGATTGTCCCTCGAGCCAATTCCGCCCTTAGCAGGACAATAAAGGCACTTCTTTAGCGCGGCGGCAAACCGTGAACCATCGTTAGAAACTCGAGCCGTGTCCCAGCTCGACGATGCTCGGACAAAGCCTGATAGTCGGGATCGTTGTACCAATCCTTGGCCGCCTGCTCCGACGGGAAAGTGAAGATCACCATCCTGCCCGATCGGGGCAGCTCGCCCTCGAAGGTCACGATGTCATCATCGTAGGTAATAAATTTTCCCTGGTGCTTCTTGAGGATGGGGAAGAACCCCTTTTCGTACTGCAGATAACTCGCTGTATCTTCGACGTGAAGATTGACCACTACGTAGACCGGGACATCGGCCATGGGATGAACTCCTATTTTTGGTTCTGCTGATTTTTTTGTTCTACTGCTTTTTTGTTCTACCGATTTTCAGAATAATAGTGCTGATCCGTTGAAAGTTTAAGCTTCGGAAATTGACAGGTCTTGCAGCCATTGGGCCACGGCCTGCCCGATCTCCGCTGGCGAGTCTTCTTGGATAAAGTGTGCGCCCGCCACCGTGACTTCGGTCTGGTTGGGCCAGGTGCGGCAGAACTCGCGCTGGGCCCCGGTCAGGATCGACCCCGGGTCCGCATTGATAAAGAGCTTGGGGAACTCGCTTTTCGCCATCCATCGGGCATATTCGCCGACCAGATCGACCATATGCTCGGGCTCTCCCTCAATCGGAATATGGCGCGGCCAGTTGAGGGTAGGCTGGCGATCATCCGGGGTGGGGAATGGCGCTCGGTAGTGCTCCATTTCCTCCTCGGTGAGTTTGCGCAGGATCGATGAGGGCAGCACAGCCTCGATGAACATATTGCGTTCTAGAACAAGTTCTTCGCCC
This sequence comes from uncultured Myxococcales bacterium, assembly GCA_963933695.1. GTDB lineage: Bacteria > Myxococcota_A > UBA9160 > UBA9160 > UBA4427 > JAZXM01. The sequence continues at coordinate 5,505 of CAWVXN010000205.1, forward strand.
TTGTCCGAGCGAAAGCCTTGGAAGATTCCTCGTGCGGCCTCGGGCCATTCTTCCCAGGAAACCGGCCTGACGATGGCTTCCATATAGGCGATGCCCTTCACCGCACCGGGGTGCTTGCAAGCCCAATGAAACCCGAGCCCGCTGCCCCAATCGTGAATGACTAGGGTGATATTTGCGTCGAGCCCCAGGGCATCAAGAAATCCGGCCAAGTAGTCGTATGCCACCGCGAAGCTATATCGCTCGGCGCCATCGGCGA
>CAWVXN010000206.1:0-5736 GCA_963933695.1 uncultured Myxococcales bacterium
CACGCACCGAGGACGGCGAGATTATGGGCGTGCGCCACCGGGAACTTCCCGTGGAGGGCGTGCAGTTCCACCCGGAATCCATCCTCACCGAGGTGGGCAAGCCTCTCTTGGCCAATTTTCTCCGCACCTGCGCCGGGGGCGGAAGCGCATGAGTCTCCTGGAAGCGATCGCACGGGTGGTCGACGGACAGGCGGTCTCCGCCCCGATTCTGCAGGCCGCTTTTGAAACCATCATGGCCGGTGAGGCCAGCCCCGCCCAAACGGCCGCACTGTTGGTGGGCCTGAGAATGAAGGGCGAGACCGTCGAAGAGATCGTCGCGGTGGCGCAAGCCCTCCGCGCAGCGGCGGACACCGTCCCCACCGCCGATCCTCGGACCGTGGATACCTGCGGCACGGGGGGCACGGGGCTTGACACTTTCAGTATTTCGACCACGTCGGCTTTCGTGGTGGCGGGTGCCGGGCTTCCTGTGGCCAAGCATGGCAACCGGGCGGCGACTAGCCGCACGGGCAGCTTCGATACTCTGGAAGCCCTGGGAGTGAAGATCGACCTTTCGGTCGAGCGATGCGGCGAAATCCTGGACGAGATCGGGATCGCCCCTTTCTTTGCCCGCACCGCGCACCCGGCATTTCGCCACGTGGCCCCAGTTCGCGCCGAGATCGGAGTGCGGACTCTGTTGAACTGCGTGGGCCCCCTTTTGAATCCGGCAGGGGCGCCGCACCAGATCGTCGGCGTCTTCTCCCGCTCCCTGGTAGAACCCCTGGCGGATGCCCTGGGCCGTTTGGGATCCGACCGAGCCCTGGTGGTGCACGGCAGCGACGGACTCGATGAGATCACGACCACCGGTCCCACCCATGCGGCTCTGGCCGAGGGGGGGCGGATTAAGACCCTCGAAATTCGGCCTGAGGATTTTGGTTTACGGATGGCAAAGCCCGAGGAACTGGCCGGCGGCGATCCGCCACAGAATGCCGAAATTCTTCGCCTAATTCTGGCGGGAGAGGCGGGAGCCCGGCGCGACATTGTGTGTCTCAATGCGGCCGGCGCCCTGTGGGCTGGGCGGGCGGTTTCGGGTTTGGCTGAAGGGATCGAGTGCGCTGCCGAGAGCATTGATTCGGGGGCAGCCGGTGCGAAGTTGGAGGCGCTGATCGAGGCGACCCGAGCATGACAACGTGACGATTCTGGACGAAATACTTGAGCGCAAGCGGGGCGAAGTGGCGGCGGCAAAAGCCCAGCGGCCGTCCGAGGGGCTCCGCCAGAGGGCGCAGGCGGTGGCCGAACCCGTGCGCGGTTTCAGTGCTGCTCTGGTGGCCAGTCCGGCGCCCGCAGTCATCGCCGAGTTGAAGCGACGCTCACCCAGTAAGGGGCTGATTCGAGCGGATTTCGATCCAGTGACTCTTGCCCGAGCCTACGCCGAGGGTGGAGCCGCAGCCCTCTCGGTGCTCACCGATTCGCACTTTTTCGGAGGGGCTCTCGACTACCTCCCACGGGTCCGCTCGGAGGTCGACCTGCCACTGCTGCGCAAGGATTTCGTGATCGATCCCTACCAGATCGACGAGGCCCGGGTTGCCGGAGCCGACGCGGTACTGCTCATAGTGGCTGCGCTTTCCTCGGAGCAATTGACCGATTTTCACGCCCACGCGACAGGGCTCGGCTTGGATGTTTTGGTGGAAGTCCACGACGAAGAGGAACTCGAGACGGCCCTGGGTGCTGGGGCAACGCTTTTGGGCGTCAATAATCGCGACTTACGGACATTCAGCGTTGATATCGGGGTTTTTGAACGAGTGGTCGGCCATCTTGCCCAGACTCCGGGTCTGGTCCTGGTCGCTGAGAGCGGAATTCACGACGCCAGCGATGTCGTGCGTCTGGAAAAAGTGGGCGCCCGGGCATTTTTGGTGGGAGAATCACTAATGCGCCAAGCGGACGTCGCTGAGGCATTGAGAAATTTACGGAGGCGAGAGTGAGCGGTCGAATACGCATCAAGGTCTGCGGGATACGAACACCCGAGGCGGGAAAAGCCGCAGTGGATGCGGGTGCGGATCTGATTGGACTGAATTTTGTTCCTGGATCTCCGCGGTGTCTCGACTTGAAGGAGGCCGAAGCGATCTGCGAGGCCGTGGCCGACAGCGATGTCGAGCGGATAGCGCTCTTTCGCGATGCCACATGGGATCAGATTGATGCGGTTTTGCGCCGGGTGGACGTGACGCGCGTGCAATTCCACGGGGACGAAACCGAGGAGGATCTCGAAGCCATTGATCTCCCGGCCATCAAGGCCATTCGCGGTGCCGATCAGGAGGCGGCGGAGACCTATCCCGGCGCGATTCTCCTTCTCGACCATCCCCACCAAGGCGGAGGGCAGGGTCAGGCGTGGGATTGGAGCGAGGCCGAGGATCTGATTGCCCACGGTTACGACGTGATCGTCGCCGGGGGCTTGAATCCCGACAATGTGGAACAAGCGCTCAGGGAGGTCGGCGACCTTTCTCCCTGGGGAGTCGATGTGGCCACGGGGGTCGAGGGCCCTGATTTTGGCAAGGATCCCCAGTTGATGAAAGCATTTGTCGACGCTGTTCGACGCCACGAAGAAGACGAGAGTGAATCCCCATGAAAACAATGAAGAGCGAACCCGATGCGAGCGGTAAGTTTGGGGAGTTTGGCGGTCGCTATGCCCCCGAACAACAGATTGCAGCCCTCGATGAACTCACCGAGGCCATGGACTCGGTGGTCAAGACCCCGGAATTCCAAAACGAACTGGACGGTCTTTTGGCCAGTTACGCAGGCCGCCCGACACCGCTGACCTTTGCCGCTCGAATGACCGAGGATCTGGGCGGAGCGAAGGTCTACCTGAAGCGCGAGGACCTTGCGCATACGGGGGCCCACAAAATCAACAATGTCCTGGGCCAGGCGCTCCTCGCCCGGCGCATGGGGAAACCTCGAGTGATTGCGGAGACAGGCGCGGGCCAGCACGGCTGCGCGACCGCGACGGCCTGTGCGCTGCTGGACCTTGAATGCGAGGTCTACATGGGGGCCGAGGATGTGCGCCGTCAGGCCTTGAACGTCTTCCGCATGGAACTGCTCGGGGCCAAGGTGCACAGCGTGACGAGTGGCTCGAACACCCTGAAAGATGCCATCAACGAGGCCATGCGCGATTGGGTCACGAATATCGAGACCACCTACTACTGCATTGGTTCGGTCATGGGGCCGCATCCGTATCCCCTGCTCGTGAGGAATTTCCAGCGTGTCATAGGTGTGGAAGCTCGCCAGCAGATTCAGAAGATCGAGGGCCGGCTGCCCGATGTTCTCGTGGCCTGTGTAGGTGGAGGGTCTAATGCCATCGGACTCTTTCACCCCTTCGTCGAGGACGAGGGAGTGGCGCTGATCGGAGTGGAGCCCGGGGGCGAGGGCGTGGATTCGGGACGCCATGGCGCCACGCTGTCGGCGGGAGTCCCTGCCATTTTTCACGGCAAGAGGACCTACGTGCTCGCCGACGACGATGGACAGATTTCCCCGGCCCATTCGATTTCGGCGGGCTTGGACTATCCCGGGGTGGGCCCCGAGCACGCTTACCTGCGTGACTCCGGGCGGGCGCAATACGCGGTGGCCACCGATGACGAGGCTCTCGATGCGTTTGTCTATCTGTCGCGCATGGAGGGCATCATCCCCGCCCTCGAGTCTGCCCACGCCATTGCGCACGTGCGTAAATTGGCGCCCACTCTTCCCAAGGACAATATCGTGATCATCAATCTCTCGGGTCGAGGCGATAAGGATGTGTCCGAAGTGGCCCAATTGCTGAAGGTGGACGAGTCCTGAGATGAGTCGGATTTCTGCTCGATTCGAAGACCTTCGGAAACGTAATGAGACTGCGCTGGTGGCCTTTGTGACCGCGGGCGACCCGGATATGGAGGGCACCGAGGCGATTCTGCTCGGGCTCGCCGATGCCGGCGCCGACTTGATAGAGATTGGAGTGCCCTTCTCGGATCCGATTGCCGAGGGGCCGACGATCCAGCGCTCGAGCGAGCGTGCCCTGGCCAATGGGACCAGCCTGCGCAGGATTCTGGAACTGGTGCAACGTATTCGCGACCGCATCGAGATTCCAATTCTCTTGATGGGCTATGCCAATCCGATTCACGCCATGGGCTCGGTCCCCTTTGCCGAGGCAGCGGAAGCAGTCGGTCTCGATGGGATCATCGTCCCGGATCTTCCCATGGAAGAGGGCGAACCCTTCTACAAGGAATGCCGGTCCCGGGGCATTGATGCGGTCCTGTTGGCGGCCCCGACGTCCACCCCCGCGCGCCTGGAGGGTTTGGTGAATCGAACCGCCGGGTTCCTCTACTACGTTTCTCTTCAGGGGGTCACGGGGTTCCGGGATGAGTTGGCCCAGGGCATCGCCGAGCGAGTCGAGTTGGCGCGAAGCTTTGGGGATATCCCGATCTGCGTGGGCTTTGGCATTTCGACCCCGGCCCAAGCCGCCGAACTTCGGGGCGTTGCCGATGGAGTTGTGGTGGGCAGCGCCTTCGTTCGCGCCATCGAGGATGCCGACTCCCGGGAGGAGGCGGTGGACGCGGTCACGGAACTCGCCCGGTCGCTGAAGGCAGCCCTCAAAGAATCCTGATTTTCGGATATCGGCGGTGAGTTGCGCCGATCCCCAGGCGGCTCGGGGGCCGAAGAAGTCGAGTCCCAGGGCGTGGCAGCCCGGGCGTGGTCGTCAAGGCGTGGAGGTCAGCGCGGGAAGGTCTGGGAGCGGAGGTTTGGATGGTAGAAGTCTGGTCCGGGGGATCAGCCGGGTTCGGCAAGAGTTTCGAATATCGTTTTGACCTGGCGCCGGGTCGCTTCTAAGGATCCGGAGTTGTCGATGATATGGGTCGCGTAACCCCGTTTTTCGTCGATGGGCATCTGGGCGGCCACACGCCGCTCGGCTTCGTCGGCCGAGCAGCTGTCTCGGGAGACCGTGCGCTGAATTTGGGCCTCCCGGGGGACCCAAACCAGGATTGATGCGTCGTAGTCTCGGGCCACCGCACTGCCCGATCCCGCTTTCTGGCCTTCGAAATAGAGCGGAATGTCGAGTACAACCAGAGGGGCCTGGGCTTGGACCCCGGCCTGGGCTTGCCGCATCATTTCGGCGATGACGGGTGGGTGCATGATGGTTCCCAGGCGGGCTCGTGCACTCGAATCCCCAAAAACCACTGTCGCCAGGGCCGGTCGGTCGAGCTCCCCGGAGGCGGCAATCACCTGGGGACCAAAGGCTTCGACAATTTCCTCCAAGATGCCCGTTCCGGGGACTTGGAGAGCGTGGACGATGGCATCGGCGCAGATGGTCACCGCACCCAATTCGTCTAGGATTTCCCGAACCGTGGTTTTTCCCGAACCGATTCCCCCCGAGAGGGCGACAACTTTGCTCATGGGGCCGAACCATAGGGTACGGACAGGGCGCCCGGAATTGCTTTGACCCGGGGGGCGGAGGATTCTCGAGGGTTAGGCCCCCGGATCCCTGGATCTGGACGGGGGAACCGGGGCGAGGACGTTATCGGAGCAATGTTTCCATAACTCCCCGGTCGGCCAAGCGATTTTCTGCCCCGGGGTTTGCGGCGGCGGAACCACTCGGATATATTGCCGTCGAATTTCAAGGGGTTAGCCGATTTTGGGTCGGCTGGATATTCGTCTCCCACTCTTGGGCGTCCCCGTCCTTAGAGTCCTCGAATTCTGTCTTGTGGCGACGGCCAACGTATCGTTGGGCCGGGCTGGCGG
>CAWVXN010000207.1:0-5688 GCA_963933695.1 uncultured Myxococcales bacterium
CTTGCGGATAGAATCTCTATATTCGCTTCCCAACTTGACCCATTCGCGAGATTTTTGGTCCCAAGCACCAACCTCTTCGCCATCCAGGGTCTGATAGAGAAGGCTGATTCGCCCGACCCGAAGGAAGTCGAGTGTTCGTTCTTGGCCGTCGATATCCAGGGTGTCCTGATAGACCTCGATGGTGCGTCCGTATTCATTTTCGATCTGGTACGCCTCCATGATGCGGCGGTACTTCTCGGAGTCCTCTACATCGGCGCGGTCCATCAGCTCCCTCAGGCCCGCAACGCGGTCGGAGCGCTCCTTGCTGAGCATGGGCACGTCGAGCTGGATGAACTGGTCCAAGCCCTCGACCATTCGGAGCATCAGCGGGGTGACCTCTCGGCCGATCACGGTGACGTTGGCGATCTGGAAATCCAGGGAGGCGAGTTCCGCTTCCTGGGAGGTCACCAATTTCTCCAACTGGGCATTGTAGACCCGAAGGGATTCGATCTGATCGATGATGGCGCGATACTCTCCCGCCATGGTGTCGGTCTGATCGTCAACGGAGTTGATTCTCTCCTGCGATTGGACAGATTTCTCGTTGCCTTGACGCTCCTCGGTAATCGCCGTCTCGATGTCCTCGGCGCTGGCGATCCCAGCGGCCAAGAATGCGAGTCCGATCATGGCGATCGTAATTCTTCCGGAGCGTCGTCCCAAAAGGACGTCCGCGATAGTCGACAAGATTTCCCCCACGTGTCACATAATGAGAGGCGCGTTCACTTGAGTAGCGCCTGGGTGGTTAGTTTAAGGTTCGCTCTGGCTTTCAACAGTGCTTTTATCGGCGGGATGGCAAAACGAGCCGTGGCCGACAAGAGCGATCCCGGCCATTTTGTACCCAAGTCAGAGCGCGGGCGAAACCCGCTAAGTGTAAATTCTCGTTCACGGTCCTTTTCGGCCGGTGGATCTTGGGGTTAGTTCGGCTGCTGCAACCCCTTCGGGCGGGGATGGGTCTCGATTTGAGCCTCGGAGCAGAATTGTGGAACTGGGCCAAAAAAGGCTCAAAATGGCAAAACTCAGTTTCCTGCGGGGGTTGCCGATAGGAATCACTCTGGACCCCGTACCCCCACGCGTTGAGCCCGGGCGTTATCCGAGCACCAGGAGAATCCAATGACAGACTTTCTGACGCCTCATCCCGTGAAATCGCCCCACTCCGTGGCGCCGCCCCGGCCCCTGGCCACTGTGGCTCCGGAGAGGACCCGACTGTTGGCCCACCACGAGGCCGCCCATGCGGTCGTCTGCTTCGTCCTCTACGGCCAGGAGGTTATTCGCGAAATCAAGCTTTTCGGAGATCATCCCGGCGAAGATCCGGGGATGAAGACCTTCTCCCTGCTCCCGATTCCGATCGTGTGTCGGCCCAGTTCCGGTGTCCCTCGAAGGGGTAATCCGGCGCCGGTTTCCCCCGAAGCCATCGTTGATGCCCATGGGATCCTCTCCTATGCGGGCAGTGTCGGCGAGGCGCTGTTCCAGGGCTTCGACGTGGATAACGCGGGGCCCGATTCACTGCTCAGTAAAGACCAGCTGGAACGCTTCACCCAAGACCGGCGAGGGCTGGCCCGACTCGCGGATACTGTCAGTCTTTCTCGCCCGAGCGACAGCGTTTACCCCGAGTACTGGAACGAAGCCAGCCGGCTTCTGCGCAGCCATTGGTCGGGAGTTTCCAGTATTGCGGACCGCCTTTACCAGCGTGGGTCGCTCAATGGCGACCGAATTGACGCACTGCTCTGCGACGCGTTTCCCATCTGAGCCCCGCCGGTTCCCGGGGCGAGCCCCGGGGCCCGGTGTGAAGGGCGTCGGCCTATCTATGCCTTCGGCTCCCTGAATCGGGAGCTCCACATTGCTCCGGGCATCCAGCGAGCTAGGGTCCGCCCGCCGCGGTTCAGCGTCCGGGCCCTGAGTATGGCTCTGCCTGCGGATCTCGCGGCCAGAACCGGATCAACGGCTTCGCTGGCCGCCGCCTTCCAACTGCGGATTTGGCAAGGGGACTATGTCTTCGTCTTCAGAATCGACTCCGCTGGAGGACAAGGCTGAATCCGCCTTGCGCCCGGAGATTCCGGGCATCCTGCGCTTGGCCTGGCCGGCGGTTGCCAGCAATCTCGCTTACTCCATGGTCGGGCTGGTTGACATCAAGATCGTGGCTTCCCTGGGGTCTTCGGCGGTGGCGGCGGTGACCACCGGGCACCGCATTTTTTGGGTCCTGCAAGCTGTGATGATCGCCGTCACCGCAGGAACCACAGCTCTTGTGGCTCGGGCCTGGGGGGCCAAGAACGAGGACGAGGCCGAGAGGGTGACTCGTGCCTCTCTTTGGTTGTGTATGGGCATCGCCGGAGCCATGACGTTGCCCGCCTTCCTTTTAGCCGATCAACTCGCGGGCATCTTCGAGCTCGATGATGCGACGGTGGCGGATGCAGCGAGTTTCATCCGGGTCATGAGTTTGTTCAATGTCGCCTTCGCCATGAGCATGGTGATCGGCTCGGCGCTGCGTGCGGCCGGGGACACGCTCACCCCCCTTTGGATTGGGCTGGGGACGAATGTTGTGAACGTCTTCCTGGTCTACGGGCTCGTGTTCGGACAGTTCGGGCTGCCCGCCATGGGGGTAAGGGGAGCCGCCCTGGCGACAGGCCTCTCTCTTCTCTCCGGATCGATGGTCAGCCTCGGGTTGTGGTGGGGAGGAAAACTGCGGATTCCGCGCGGTTCGGGCGTTGCCTTGACCCGAAAGAGAGTTCGACAGTTGATTCGCATCGGCTACCCGGCGGGCCTCGAGCAGGCGGCGATGCAGGTGGGATTCATCGTCTTTCTCTGGATCGTCTCCCTCTATGGGACCGCGCCCTATGCGGCCTACGGCATCGGGGTCCAGATTCTGTCGTTTTCCTTTGTGGTGGGCATTGGCTTCAATATCGCGGCGTCCACCCACGTGGGTCAGAAACTCGGCGCGGGAGATCCAGAGGGCGCCGAGCATTCGGGCTGGCGGGCCATGCGATTGGCCGTTTTGACCATGGCGATCTTGAGTGGCCTGATCGTCATGACCGCGGAGTCAATTGCCTCGTTCATCATCGACGACCCCGAGGTTGTCCGGCTGACCGTCGTCTTCATTTACGTGCTCGGGGCCGCCCAGCCGTTGATGGCCATCGACTTCACCTTGGGTGGAGCACTGCGTGGGGCGGGGGATACACGTTTTCCCCTGGTGACCACGATCGTCGGGCTGGTGGTGGTCAGGGGCTGCGTAGCCGGACTCCTGGCACTGTTGGATTTCGGGGTCGAGTGGGTCTTCTGTGCGCTGCTCTTCGATTACTGCGTCAAGTCGAGTTTGATGAGTTGGCGCTTTCGTCGCAGGGCCTGGCAGAAAATCGTAATTTGAGCGCGAAGCCCGAACCTCGGAGGACTTGCTCTGCCCAAGGGCATTCCACCGTGTTCAGTGCCGTGTCTTGAGGCCGCAGGCCTTCATTCGGTCGAAGGCATAGCTCCGGACGCTGGGAGTGACGCCCAGGGTATTGGCCGGAGCATCCGAACCATCAAAGCCGTAAAGGTGGGTCATCTCCACCGCGAGGCCGCCGCTCTCGTAGGAGGCTTCCAGGTTCAAGAGAACCGGGCAGGGGATGGACTCGATTTCCTCGCGCGTGTCGAGACTGCCTGAACCGTTTCGATCGTAGTCGCTAACCAACTGATGCCGAACGGCCTCGTGCCAACTTTTCGAACCCCCTTTGCCCGAGCTTGGCCGGTACTCGGGGGGATCGCCGCCGCCCGCTGGGCCTCCCGAGGCCTGGGAAGGTCTGGGACCGGCAGAGGGGGTCGCTTGAGAAGACTTCCGGTCCGGGGCTGCCGGGGGCGCTCCGCCCGAGGAATCCGGTGGGGTAGGGCGGGGAGGGGCCGGAGCCGGAGAGAGCTCGGCCTGCAGGGCCAGTACCTGCTCGGCGCGGACCTGGATCTTTCCCTCCCAGGGCTCAAAGCCCTCCTTCTCCACCCGGACTGTGTGGGCGCCGACGGGAACTCGATATTCCCCTGCACCCGTTGTGCCCACGTCCAGGCCATCGATTTTGAGCCGAGCCCCCTCGGCGTTGGATTCCACAACGAGTTCGCCCTCACCTTGGCAAAGTCTTGGGGAGTAGCGCCGCTCCTCGCCCGAAGCGATTTCGATTTCACGCTCCCATTCGTCGGGGCAGTCCCCATGCTCCACACGCAGGCGATAGGGGCCCTGGGCGAGGGGGTATGCCTGGCCGTCGGCCGGGCCCTGGGCGATTACCCGGTCGTCCTGGGGGTCAAATAGGATCCAACTGGCATTCTCGGGTTCGGCACGCACACTGATTTGTCCGGGGGCGACGTCCTGCCGCGGCTGTTCGTTCTCGGCCGGGGGGATTGCGAGGAATCCCAGGCTGGCCGCGGCGGCCCCGAGCACGAAGCCCGCCGCCCCCCAGAGCCAGGGCCGGCCACCTCCCGGGCCGATCTCCAGACCTTCCCGTGCGAGTTCGTCGGCCAGGCGCGCCGCCTCCCGCCGCCGAGCATCGGCGAATTCCTCCGTGGGGGCCGCTGCCAACCGACCTTCGATATGGCCTCGCAGCTTCTGGGCCTGGCTGCGGATTCGACCGCGGCGTGCGGAGTCCGGCAATCCCAGCAAAGCACGAATTGCCTTGTTCACCCGACGCTGCCCGGAATTTGCCATGGCGAAAAGCTACCTGTCCGGGTCGCAACCCACTAGCCTATAGCGCTGACTTAGACCGAAACATTTCAAGGAGATCGATTCGAGTGCGGACTCCAGATACCTGTCCCCACTGCGCGGCGGAAACGGAGTTCTCCGACGCTGCGCCGGGCTCGGTGGTGGATTGTCCCGCCTGTGACCAATCCTTCGTGTTGCCGAGCTCGAAGAGCGAATTGGCGGCGGATTCGGCGCTGCCGCCTGGCACGATGCCCCGGAATGTCGGACTTGGCCCCGGTGGCTCCGAACCCATGCGCCTGCCCGATCTAGCGGGCGTGGCCGACTCGCATTCCCGGGATGTCTCCTTTACCAAGACGGGCCTGATCGCCGCTGGGCTGACGACGGCTTTCTACTTGGTCGTGGTATTCCCCCTGAGCCAGACGTATTTCGGCGAACTCTTCGGCGCTCGGGGATGGGTCCCGTACGCGGTCAGCTACCTGGCGGCCTGGTGTGGCGTACTCTTGATCGCCAAATATGCCCGGCTTCGGCGACGGGAGCGTGTTCTGAATTACGACTTGCTGCCCCGGGCAATCGGCGAGGCGATCACGCCGGTCAACGTGCCCCAATTCCTTGACTATCTCTCTCGCCTGCCCGGACACTTCGCGGACGATTTTCTCTTTCAGCGCATCCGTCGGTCTCTCGAGCACTTTCAGGCCCGGGCGAACGTGGCCGAGACCGTCGACCAGTTGCGTAGTCACGCCGAGCGAGACGAGGGCATCGTAGAGTCCAGTTATACGATGATCCGGGTCTTCATATGGGCGATTCCTATTCTCGGTTTTATCGGCACAGTGCTGGGAATAGGTGCTTCGGTGAGCGGTTTCTCCGACGCGGTGTCCGCAGCCGCCAACCTCGATGTGATGAAGAATGCCATCGGGATGGTGACTTCGGGGCTGGGCGTTGCTTTCGATACGACCCTACTCGCCCTGGTCATGAGTATTTTTATCATGGTGCCTACGAGTTCT
>CAWVXN010000208.1:0-5681 GCA_963933695.1 uncultured Myxococcales bacterium
TAGATTGGGATGCCCGCCGAGGTCCCCGAAATGGCGTCCGAAGCCAATGTGCTGCTCTGGACTCGGATGCTGCTCGGGAAAGAAGAGCACCTGGTGTTCCATAAGTAGGGTGTGGATTTCCTCAGCTTCAGCCGGGCCTACTTCGCCCAGGGCAACGCCGTGGACTTCGGCTCCGAGAGAGCCGGAAAGTCGCTTGATGGTCCAGCTTTCAGTCATGTTGGGCCTTTATGCCTTTCTGCCTTTACGCGGCTGGGGTCTGGCGCTGAGTCTGGAGGATACCAATCAGGAGCGACATGTGTACTGACCCTTGCGTACCGACTGTTTGTTAGTGACTCCTTCGTACAGACGGTGTTTACCGACTGGTCCTTACTGACTGGTCCCGAGTGACTTTTTCTTACTGATATGGATCGAAGAAACCCCTGAGAATAAGAGCCAGAGGGCGCTCCCTGGTCGACGCTTTTCACTTGGCCCGGCGTGTCAGGGGCCCTGGGTTCTTTCGTGTACCCTGTCGGCTCTCGGAAATACGATGCACGCGGGAACGGAAGTTTTGCCCGGCTGGAGAATCGATGAATTCATTTCAGTACGAGGCGAGCGTCGATCCCATTCGGTTCGATTTGGTTGAGGCGTACCGAGGGGCCTGGGATCACATTGCCGACGCGGGGACCTGGCTGACCGGAGCCCAGCGAGTGGCCGTGGCGGCTGAGACTCGACGGGCCCGGAACTGCTTGCTCTGCCGAGCGCGAGCCGAGGCCCTGTCCCCCTTTTCGGTGGAAGGGGAGCATGATCATGGCGGAGTGCTTCCCGGCCCCATGGTCGACGAAATTCATCGAGTGACCACGGACGCGGGGCGTTTGACCGAGAAGTGGTACAGATCTCTTCTCGATCAGGGAATGAACGCTGAGTCCTACGTGGAGGTTCTTGGCGTGAGCGTAATCGTCATCAGTATTGATGCCTTTCACATGGCACTGGGCTTTCCGCTGGAGCCCCTTCCTGCTCCCCGACCCGGCGAGCCCAGCCGGGTTCGGCCGGCCCCGATCGTGGAAAGCGATGCATGGGTGCCGGTTCTGTCGGCTCGAGCCACTGGGTCTCTGCTCGCGATTCCTGGCCCCGCTCCTTTTGTCCTACGCGCACTCAGCCTGGTTCCCTCGGAAGTCCTGGCGTGGAGCAAAGTTTCCGACGCCCAGTACCTCAGCGCCCCGGAGATGCGGGAATTCGGAAAAATCCGGGAGCTGGATCGGTCCCAGATTGAGCTTGTGGCCGGGCGCGTTTCTGCCCTCAACGAGTGCTTTTACTGAACGAGTTCCCACGCATTGATGCTCCGTGCGAGCATCGAGTATTCAGGAAGAGATGCGCACCTTCTGGGAATCTCAGAAGGGGAGAAAGCGGGTGATGCCGGTATCTCCCACGGCGAGCGACTGACAACATTTGCGAGCGCTGCGGTGGCCGGAGACGTAGCGGAGTTGGCGGCGGCACGAGTTGCCCTTAGAGATGCAGCGGGTTCCGGGGCGCTGGTCGACGCTGCGGCTGTGGTGGGCAACTTCCAGAGAATGGTTCGCATTGCCGATGGGACGGGCATACCTCTCGACGGTGTGACCCTTGCCTTGACGAGTGGGCTTCGCGAGGATCTCGGTGTTGAAGAATACTCAAGCCGCCGGTTGGGGGGCTCCGGTGGGATTGTGAGAGTTATCGGTCCGGCGCTTCGCCGCCTGGCTTCGCTTGGATTACGCGTGGCAGGTCGGCGTTCGCGGAGAAAAAGTGGACAATGAGGCGATGAGCCGAAGAAGCGTTCTTTTACAATCCCTCTGTCCCAGGGGCTGTGTTCAAGACATGAGGTTCCAAGGTATGGAGATCCAAGGGATGCGGTTCCAAAATATGAATTTTCAAGATATGGAGTTCCAGGGCAGGGTCGGAGGGTTTGGATGATTGTGGCTAAGGGACGACTGGATCGAGCAGTCCTTTGAACTCGGGAGTTTCGCGCGCCATTGCCCTGATGAGCCTGATTGTTGCGGCGGAGGCCATTTTTGCGCTGCCCTACAACGTAGTCCGCTACTTCCGCCCAACATTTCTACTTGCCTTTAATCTTGATAACACACAGCTGGGCCTTTTACAGTCGGCCTACGGCGTCGTGGCAATGCTGGCGTATTTCCCCGGTGGCCCGATCGCGGATCTCTTTCCGGCGCGCAAGCTCCTGACGGCATCGCTGCTGACTACAGCCACGGGGGGACTCTACTTTTCGACGGTCCCGAACTTCGAAGAGTTGTGGCTTTTGTTCGCGTTTTGGGGCCTAACAACGATCCTTCTTTTCTGGGCGGCGCTGATTCGAGCAATCCGGGAGTGGGGCGACCCGAGCCAACAGGGCCGAGCCTATGGCATTTTAGATGCGGGTCGGGGCTTGTTGGCGGCAGTCATGGCTACAGCGGCAGTCGCACTCTTTTCGCAGATTTTCCCCGAAAATGGCGAGGCTCTAACTCAGGCGGACCGGGTGCGGGCGATTAAGGGAGTGATCTTTTTCTACACCGCCGTCACGTTCTGCGCCGCTCTTCTAACGTGGTTCTTTGTGAAAGAGCCCGAATTGGCGCCACAGGGGAGAGTCGGAAGACGCTTCTCCACGTCACAGATTCGCAGCGTGTTTGGAATGCGGACTGTGTGGCTCCAGGCTGTGATCTTGATTTGCGCGTACATTGGTTACAAAGGGATCGATTACTATTCTTTTTTTGCGGTCGAGGTATATGGCCTCTCCGAAGTCGAGGCGCCTCGTATCATTGCCGGCCTCGCCTGGATTCGGCCTGTCGCTGCCCTGGGTGCCGGGTTTCTTGGGGATCGAATTCTCTCCTCCCGGGCGTCTGGGATCCTATTTCTTTTCCTCGTCGCTGCGTACCTTCTTTCTGGGACGGAGCAGTTCAGCATGCTGGGCGTCCAAATTTTCATTCTCAATATCGTGGTTTCGAGTGCTGCTGCATTCGGCCTTCGCGGAATTTATTTTGCACTCCTGGAGGAGGGGAGGGTGCCCGCGGTGGCCACGGGAAGTGCGGTAGGAATTGTTTCGGTTCTGGGGTACTCACCCGATGTTTTTTTTGGAGTGCTCGTTGGATGGTTGTTGGACAGTTACCCCGGGGCTCTGGGCTATCAGTACTTTTCCTGGGTGATGGTGGGGTTCTCGCTTTTGGGAGTAACGGCCAGCTTCCTGTTCACTCGGACGACGAATCTCGCGAGAAAAACGCGGGAATCTCTGGTGTAGCCAAAGTCCCCTTTCAATCGGTGGGGTCGTGCTAGGGTCTATTCGCATTGGGCAAGGTGATTCCCCTGCCGCGGATCAGTGCAAAACGACAGGTTAGAAACTGCCTTCAATAACGGTTCGGAGCCTTGGGTTGACGTCGAAAAGCGAGATGCAGTGTGATGCCTCCCAAGGGGCACTACGGCTTGCCGAAGAGCTGGCCCATGGATTCCGGTCAGTTAGGGAGACCACGTGCTCCCTGGCGGAGCCACTCTCGGCAGAAGATTGCGCCGTGCAGTCCATGCCGGATGCCAGTCCAACCAAATGGCACATGGCACATACCACGTGGTTTTTTGAGACATTTATTCTTGCGGCGCAGAATTCGGATTTCTTGCCTTTCGCGCCCTCCTTCAGCACCGTTTTTAACTCTTACTACAACTCTGTGGGCGAGCAATACCCTCGACCCCAGCGTGGGTTGCTCACCCGGCCGGACCTAACGACTGTGCTCGAATATCGGAGTGCGGTGGACAAGGCGATTCTCCAAGGCCTGGAGTCGGGGTCGTTCTCCCTCGAGCAATTAGGCCTCGTTGAACTTGGGATCCATCACGAACAACAGCATCAAGAACTGATCCTGGCCGATGTTCTTCATTTGCTTTCCAAGAATCCGATCTACCCCGCCTATCGAAGTGATCTGCCCAGGGCTGAGCCGTCCGAAGTAGAGGCCTTGCACTGGCACCGAGGCGCCGACGGGATTCAAAGCGTTGGACACTCGGGCTTAGACTTTTGCTTCGACAATGAGGGGCCGCGACACAAAATTTTATTGCACCCCCACGAAATTGGATCTCGGCTGGTGAGCAATAAAGAGTTCCGGGCCTTTATCGAGGACGATGGGTACAAGCGCCCCGATCTTTGGCTCGCCGAGGGCTGGGCGCTCAGAGAGGAACAAGGGTGGGAGGCACCGCTCTACTGGGTCAAGGGCGAGGGCGGTTGGCAGAACTTTAGCTTGGCGGGGTTGGGCCCTGTGATTCCCAGCGAACCCGTCTCTCATATAAGTTATTTCGAAGCCGATGCCTACGCGAGGTGGTTGGATGCTCGGCTTCCGCTCGAAGGCGAGTGGGAATTGGCCGCGCACAGCCCCCAGGCCGAGGACAACCTGCTTGAATCCGGGAGTTTTCGTCCGATAGGGGTTGCCTCCGCTTCTAGCTCCTTATCTACAAGCACATCCACATCCACATCCACAAGCGTATCCACGTCCACAACCGTCGCTACCTCTACAACCGCCGCCAGGCCCAGGCAACTTTTCGGGGATGTCTGGGAGTGGACAAGTTCGGCTTATCAGGCGTACCCGGGCTATCGGGCCGGACCGGGGGCTTTGGGCGAATACAATGGAAAATTCATGTCCAACCAGTACGTACTCCGAGGAGGATCGTGTGTGACACCCCGTCAGCACATACGGTCGACTTATCGAAACTTCTTTCCCGCACATGCCCGATGGCAATGGAGTGGTTTGCGGTTGGCCCGCGATGTATGAGGTGTACAGTGCCTGACTCAGGTCATTTCCTGGAAGATGTTCTCGCGGGCCTCCGTTGTGAGCAGAAAACTTTGCCTTGCAAATATCTTTACGACGAGAGAGGGTCTCTTTTGTTTGAGGAGATTTGCGAGTTGGATGAGTACTATCCGACTCGAACGGAGCTCCGCATTATGGAGTCCTCCGTGGATGACATGGCGGGTCATCTCGGAGAGTCGGCGCTCCTTATTGAGTACGGGAGCGGAAGCAGTCGAAAGACGCGACTGCTCCTCGATGCGATGCGCGCGCCAGCGGGATATGTACCCATTGATATCTCTGGTGAGATCCTCGAGGAGTCCGCTAGCGCCATAGAGCAGCGATATCCCGGGCTTGAGGTATTCCCAATCTGTGCGGACTATCTGATGCCCCTGCAGATCCCGAAGCCGTCGAAGAGTGTTTCCCGGCGTGTCGTCTATTTCCCGGGCTCCACGATCGGTAATTTTAGACCCGAAGAAGCCCTGCATTTCCTGAATCGGGTGGCGCACCTGATAGGAGAAGGCGGCGGTCTTCTCATTGGCGTGGATTTGAGGAAGGAGCCCGATGTCCTGAGGCGGGCCTATGATGACAGTCAGGGGGTCACTGCGGCTTTTAATCGAAACCTTCTTACGAGAATCAATCGGGAATTGGCCGGCGATTTCCCCGAGGAGGCTTTTCGGCACGAGTCCTTCTGGAACAAGGATCATGGGCGAATCGAGATGCATCTGGTGTCCGAAACGGCTTGTCGCGTGACGGTCGGTGCCGAACTCATCTCGTTCTCGGCCGGTGAGTCGATTGTGACGGAGTACGCGTACAAATACGAAGTGGGCGAGTTCCAGTCACTCGTATCCAAGGCGGGGTTCACACCGCAAGCACTCTGGACCGACCCGGAAGAAAAGTTTAGCGTGCACTACTTCAATGTGA
>CAWVXN010000209.1:0-5680 GCA_963933695.1 uncultured Myxococcales bacterium
AGAGAGGAACTCAATCGCTGCGGTGAAGTGCTCCATCACATGGCGGGCTCCCAACTCGACCCCGAAAGATTGAGCCTCGAAGTCGCCGACATCGATGCCCTCGTGGGGCAAGTCTGCCGTGGCGTCGCGAATGATCACAACCCCGGCGTGACCGTCCGCTATCGCCGGGTGGGACGCGGACCCTACCGTGCCCTGATTCCAACAGTCGCCTTTTCACAGGGGGTCATCAATCTCATCGACAACGCGATCCAATCCGGCGGCGAGCACTCCACCGTAGATGTGTCCGTCGAGGCGGGTATCGACCACGTGAATCTTTCCGTTACCGATCGGGGAGCGGGATGGCCCGCCATCGTGCGCAGTCACCTTGGCGAACCCTTCGTCACGACGAAGCCCGGCGGGGTCGGCCTCGGCCTCTACTATGTGCACAGCCTCGCCGAAGCCATCGGCGCGCAACTCTTTCTCGAAGATCATCCTGAGGGGGGTGCCGTAGCCCGCATTTCACTTCCCAGTCCCGGAAGGGTCGAATCTATCCCGGGAGAGTCGTAAGCTTGATTGGGCGAACGTTGCAACTCAAGAATGAGGCTAGGCACCCTTGACCGCTGATGAACCCGCAGCCAATTCCACGGACTCCCTCAACGAAGAGATCCGGAGCCTGTTAATCGTCGAAGACGATCAACGCTTTGCCGACACTCTGACGGCAGAGTTTCGGGACCGCGGCTACCGGGTCGAATGGCTGGATAGCCTACGCGCAGTCAAGAGCCACGAGTCCCTGGACTTTCGCTATGCAGTGGTCGACCTTCGCATCCGTCAGGATAGTGGTCTGGACGTAATCACCACGATCAAGGAGCGCTCGCCGACCACGGTTGTCATCGTCCTCACAGGTTATGGAAGCATCGCGACCGCCGTTAAGGCGACGAAGCTTGGCGCCACCGCCTATCTGACCAAGCCGGTGGATGCCGACGAAATCGAGCGCGCCTTCCTGGGCGATGAAACCGAGGAAGACATTCCGATTCCCGACGAATTTCAAAGCCTTTACAGGCACGAAAGAGAATACATCGAGTACGTACTCGCGGAGTGCGACGGGAATATCAGCCAAGCCGCGCGGCGCCTCGGCCTGCATCGCCAGAGCCTCCAGCGCAAACTGCGCAAATACACGCCCAACTAGAAAATGACGCGACAGCAAGAATTCGCGCAACCCAGTCGAGCCCCGGCCCCGAGGAGAAAAAAGCCATGCAACGCTTCACCGACCAAGTCATTATCGTCACCGGAGCCGCCGGCGGCATAGGCAAGGCAACCGCCCTAAGGATTGCCTCCGAGGGGGGGAAAGTGGTGTGTACCGATGTCCAGGCGGAGGCAGTGGAGACGACCGCCAAAGAAATCTGTGGGGCCGGCGGGGAAGCCATTGGCCTGGTCTGCGACGTGAGCGACCCCTCTGCGGTAGCAGGGACCATGGACGCCACCCTGACCGAATTCGGGCAACTCGACGCCTTGTGCAATATCGCGGGCATCCTGCACTTCGACAACACCCTCGACCTCAGCCTCGAGAAGTGGAACCTGGTCCTCAAGGTCAACCTCACCGGAACCTTCCTCATGTGCCAGGCGGCCCTTCCGCTTCTGCTCGACGGCGGCGGCTGCATTGTGAACATGGCCTCGACTGCCGGGCTTGCGGGTCATCCATGGACCGCCGCCTACTCGGCCTCCAAGGGTGGGGTTCTCGCCCTCACCTCGACCCTCGCTGTCGAATACGGCAAGCAGGGCGTGCGCGCCAACGCGGTTTGCCCCGGTTCCGTCAAAACCGCCATGCACGATCAATTTGTTTTGCCCGAAGGAGCGGACGTCAAACTGCTCCAGCGGATCATGCCCCTGGACACCTTTCGCGGACCCGAGACTGCCGCGGCCCTTGTGGCATTCCTTGCCTCAGAGGACGCTGCGCATATCAACGGCGAAAAGGTCCGTGTGGACGGCGGCACTCTCGCCTGAAAGGTGAACGGGAAGGTCTAGAAGGTATAGATGTACTGATCGCCTTCGCCGTCATGGCGGTCGGCGCTGCCCATCAAGCGAAGGTGCTCGAGATGGGCGTAGGTCTCACTTTCGGCCATGCCCCCCCAGCTTCGCTCCTTGAAGAGTCGTTTCATGAACGCTTCCACGGTGGAAGGCCCCAAGTCCTTGGCGATCAATCGGACCTCATCAAGACGCTCGTCGTGGTGGTCCTTGATTGCCTCGCAACGCGCCGCCAGATCGCTGAAGGGGTGGCCGTGGGCGGGAAGTACCTGACTCACATGTTCGATGGCCGCCGCACGATCCAGAGAATCAAAAAACGCCTTCAGAGGATCGGCCTCCAGACTCAGTCCTGAGATATGCGGGGTAATGCTGGGCAATACGTGGTCACCGGCCAGAAAAATCTCTTCTGCCGGGTCGTGGAGGCAGATATGGTCTTCCGTATGACCCGGCGTATGGACAACAAAGAACTCACGCCCCGCCAACTGGAGAACATCACCACCTAGAGTCGGGTGCGTGATCGTCGGAAAGCGCATGGCCTTGCCAAGCGCTCGCATCAACCGCCAGCGCATTCGCATCTTGAACGGGGGGCGAGGCTTCTCACCTCCCCAGGGTGTGCGCCCCGAGTAGTTTCCGGGTGCTGGGGTGAAGGGCGCCCTCGCCCTCTCTCGGTCCTCCTCTGAACCGGGAGATCGGCCCGCTTCGGAGTCTTCGTGGGCATGCAGGTCATTGACGGAAACTTCGGGCTTCTCCGCCCCCCCCATGCCGAGACTGAACGAATTGTGGGCGATCAGCTTTCCATTGGATTCCTCAAGCACCCGGGACGCCCCACCAAAATGATCGGGATGGGAATGGGTGACCAAGACGGTATGGCAGTCCTTTACCCTCAAACCCGACTGGGCGAGTCGTTTTTTAAGCGCGGCAAAAGAGCTTGCCGTGGGCAGGCCTGGGTCCACGAGGGTGGCCCCGTCACGATCGATCAGCGCATAGCAGTTGACATGCCCCAGTCCGGGCATCGAAATCGGCAACTCCATCCGGAGTACGTCCTTGGCGACCTCAGTCACTTCTTCCCGAGCGGGCTCCTGCTCCTGTCTTCGCGGCTTCTGAGCATTCATTTAGGGAACCTAACGAAAATTTCACCTCCCGGCCCGCCCAATGGCGCCGGCACAGAGCCCATCCGCCTTCCACTTTTATCGACCGGACTACTTGTTGAACCCGATCTGGATTCGCGAGAATGCGCCATTCAAATTTCGCTCCGAATCGATTCGGCGCGACTCCGGCGGAGGGACACCATGAAGGGAATGGTTCACGATAAGGCTGCCCTGGTCACAGGAGGCGGAAGTGGCATCGGCCGAAAGACGGCGGAGCTCCTTGCCGAGGAGGGTGCCCGGGTCCTGGTCTGCGACCTGGACGAAGAAGCCGGCCAAGAGACCCTGCACCACATTGCCGAAGCCGGGGGAGACGCCGACTTCTTCTGCGTCGACGTTTCCGATGAGACTCAAACCGAAGCCATGGTGGATCGATGTCTCCAGCGCTTCGGACGATTGGACTGCGCGGTGAACAATGCGGGCATCGCCGGTCCGATGGGGAACCTCGAGAACATTGACCTCCAGGATTGGAACCGTGTGCTAGCGGTGAACCTGACGGGCATCTTCCTCTGCATGAAACACGAGATCCCCCGGATGCGCGCGCAGGGGGGAGGCTCCATCGTGAACATGTCCTCGGGGGCGGGATTGATCGCCACACCCGGACTTGCGGCCTATAGCGCGAGCAAACACGGCATCTTGGGAATCACCCGCTCCGCCGCAGTGGAAAACGCGCGTTTGGGCATCCGTATCAACGCCGTATGCCCGGGTAGCATCGACACCCCGATGCTGCGCGCCTCCATGGAGGCGGACCCCGCAGTGGAAAAAATGATTCGGGCCAGCATGCCGATCGGTCGGCTGGGCGAGGCGGAAGAAATTGCCGAAGCCGCCGTCTGGCTCTGCTCGGATCGCGCCTCCCTCGTCACCGGGCATTCCTTGGGAGTCGATGGGGGTTCGGTCGCCCGCTAGGGCCCGTGCTGGGAGAAGACCTCGACGCTTCCATCCTTTTTGACCGCGAGCACCGAGTAGCGTTCTGATCTCGGCCCCTCCATGCCCGGTGAACCCATGGGCATGTTGGGCACAGCGAGCCCAACCACATCTGGCCGCTCAGCAAGAAGTCGCTTCACATCCGCCGCGGGCACGTGGCCCTCGATGAAATAGCCGCCGATGATGGCCGTATGGCAGGAGGCCAAGTTCATCGGTACCCCGTTCATCCTCTTCACCGGCGTTACGTCTACAAGGTCCTTGGACTCCACTTCGAACCCGTTGGCTTCGAGGTGATCAATCCATTTGGAACAGCAACCGCAGGTTGGCGATTTGTAGACCATCGCCTTCAGCTCCTCGGCGTCTTCCGCTCCGGCCGCAAAGCCTCCGCCTGCCCCAAGCACCGCCGCCGTCATCACCACCGCCACTACCGCAAAAAGTACTGTCCGTCTCCAACCCGTCATTCGAATTCCTTTCTGGGGAGTCCGTCTTCGGCTCCCGGGGCCCAATATAGCCCGAACGCCCACCGGCGCCTCGCGCCCGCCGAGTGCCGAGCTACGGCTTGTCCGGTTCGCGAAGGCCCCAATCCTTGATTTTTTTCTGCAGCATCTGTCGGCTGATGCCCAGTTCCCTCGCCGCCTTCGTCGCGTTTCCTTCGTGCAGCCGAAGGACTGACCTCAGAAACTCACTCTCAAATTTATCCCGCGCCTCACGCAGGCTGCCCCGGGAATGAATGACCATGGATCCACCCTCGGCCCGATCTTCCACAAGCTCTACCAGCCGGGGCGAAAGGCAGTCGAGACTGACAGAGGAGCCCGCCGAAGCCAGGGCTACAGCGCGCTCCAGCTCGTTCTCCAGCTCACGAACGTTCCCGGGCCAACTGTAGATGTCGAGGATCTGCAGCACATCGGCATCAATGGCGTTCACATTTTTTTTCGTCCGCTCAGAAATACGCTGCAGAATCGCACTGGCAATTAACGCGATATCCCCCGAGCGCTCCCGAAGGGGCGGCACAACAATGGGAAAAACATTGAGGCGGTAGTAAAGATCTTCTCGAAACCGCTGCTCTCGGACTTCTTCAGCGAGGTCGGCGTTGCTCGCGGAGACCAATCGCACATCCACTTTACGCACAACGGTTTCACCCAGACGGCGGAATTCGCCTTCCTGGATCACTCGCAAGAGCTTCGCCTGTTGATCAAGCGGCATCGCATTGATCTCGTCGAGAAAAAGCGTTCCTTGATCCGCTGATTCGAAGAGGCCCGGTTTTGCGCGATCGGCCCCCGTGAAGGCGCCCCGGGCAAATCCGAAGAGTTCGCTCTCGAGCAGTGCGGCGGGCATGGCGCCGCAGTTCAGGGCAACGAAGGGCGCCTCGCGGCGGGGCCCATGGGTATGGATTGCCCGGGCGACCAATTCCTTGCCGACCCCGGTCTCACCCTGGATCTGTACGGCAATGGATGACTCCACCGCACTCTCCATCAAGGCGAAAACCTTCTCCATAGCGGGACTGCGACCGATGATTTCGGGAAAGGAATCGGCGTGAAGTCGCTCGCGCCGCAGACCACTGATCTCTCCGGCAAGGCGAGCGGTGGTGTTTCGCAAATCGCCCACCAGCT
>CAWVXN010000210.1:0-5680 GCA_963933695.1 uncultured Myxococcales bacterium
GAACCCGAATCGATCGGGCCCGACTCCCCCGTCCGGCCTCGGGCCGCGACGAAGCTCCGCCGGGCTTGCGGCCGGGGCACTTCTGATCACCGCGGCCCTTCTCTACCTGCTTGTCTCCTGGCTCGAGGGGTTCGGCTTCTCCCTGGAGACCAACCCTACCCGCTGGCTGGCCGGAGTCGACCGGGGCGCCGCTCTGGACGCCGTGGGCAGCGCCGCCGAGGTCGTCTCCGCCTTGCTCGCCATCGTGATTACCGTGGTCGCCATCGTGGTGGAACTCGCGGCCACCCGCTACACCCACCGAATCACCGAACTCTTCATTCGCGAGCCCATCAACATCATCGTCCTGAGCTTCTTCGTCTTGACCACGGTGTTGTGTCTGTGGATCGCCGCAACGTTCGGAAGCGAGATCTCTCCAGCCGCATTGCTCCCCCAGGCAGCGCTCTGGCTGCCCTTGCTGATGTTGACCACCTGCCTGGTCATTCTGCTTCCTTACTTTGCCTTCGTCTTTGCCTTCGTGTCGCCGCTGAACACCATCCGGCGACTCAAGGCCCAGGCCCTGGCATCCATCGGCCGCTACCCCAAGCGCGGAGAAAGTGCCCGACTCGAGATCCTTGAAGCCATCGAGGAGCTGGCCGACCTCGCCCGAGGGTCGCTCCAGCACAAGGATCGAACCATCGCCATGGCGGTCACCGAAGCGTTTTCGGATCTCCTGCGAGACTTCTGGCAACTGCGTGAGGAGTTGCCCGAGAGCTTCTTCGCCCTGGACGGAGCACTCGCCCGAGACCCGGATTTCGTCGCCGTAGATCCGAGCGTACGCCGTGAACTCGGTCGCCGGGGAGGCTGGCTCGAAGTCAAGATCCTGCGTCAATTCCTCGAGATCTTTTCAAATAGCCTGGGCCAGGCACGGGATGTGGGCAGCTTCCTCGCCATCAAGACCCGACAGCTCGCTACCGAGGCCGACGACGAAGAACTCGAAACCCTGAACCTCTGCATGAAATTTTTCAACAGCTACATGCGGGCGGCCATCAACGGGCGCGACCTGCGTTTGGCCTACTACGTGCTCGACCAGTACCGGCAACTCGCCGAGGAACTGATCGCCCGGGGCGACTTCGAGGAAGCCGTCGAGATTGCCAACTTCATGCGCTACTACGGCCAGGTTGCCTACAACGCCGATCTCAAGTTCTTGATCGAGACCGTGGCCTACGATCTCTTCCGCCTGATCGAATTCTCCGAGCAGGAGCAATCGCCCGCGACCGACGCTCTGCTCGCCGTGTTTCTCGAGGTGGACCGACCCGAAGAACCGGCCACCGGAGACGAGGATCGCCTACTCGGCGTACGCCGAGTCCAGGCCCAACTCGCCACGGCCCTGCTCGCCCGGGGCGACACCGATCGCGTTCGGCGAATCCAAGAGGACATGGCCCAGGAGCGCCCGGAACGCCTTGCCCGGATCCGCGCCGAACTCGCCGGAGACAACCACCCAAGCTACTGGGAGTTCACCGACCGGGGGGTGAACTTCGCCTACATGCCTCCCGAGCAACGGCCCTATCTCGAGGAATTTTTTTCAGGCTTCGGCGGGCTGCCCCCGGCCGACACCGGACCCGACCCCACCGGGAGGCCGGTCTGAGGAGAGCGGGTGGCGGAGAGCGGGTGGCGAAGGGCGGGTGGCGAAGGCCGGTCTGAGAAGAGCGAGTGGCGGAGGGCACGCTCCTCTTTCGGGATCGCCCAGATTTCTCTACTTCGTCTCGAATGACCAAATGCCAGACCAACCATCCGGGGCGCCGCCCCCGAGTTCGGCCATGCGCGCCAATAACGCTCGGCTCGGTGGATCGTCACCCCGCGCGGCAATCGCCTGATTCAGTGCGGCTCGGGCCTCGTCCCAGCGACCCGCCCGGTACAGGGCGAGGCCCGTCGCATGCGCTTCGAGCCACACGATCTCATCCGGGCGGGCATCCCGTTCGCCCAGCACCTCGTAGATCACCCCGGCGCCCTCCCTGCCCTTGACCCGGATCTCGTCGATGGCCCGGGTCAGGAACGAGTCCGGCAGCCCGCCGACCAATTCCTCGCTGGCCAGAACGCCCACACCGTACGCCTTGGTGAGTCCTTCCAGTCGGGAGCACAAGTTCACGCCGTCGCCGATCAGCGTGTAATCAAAACGCAGATCGCTGCCCAGGTTGCCCACCACAACCGGTGCCGTGTGGAGACCGATTCCCACCCGCAGCCCTTCTGAACCCGGAAGGCCAGGATGCAGTTCGGCGAATTCACTGACCGCCTCTTGCATCTGGACGGCAGCTCGGCCGGCACGCTCGGCGTGGTCTTCCAGAGACAGCGGCGCGCCCCAAAAAGCCATCACCGCATCGCCGATGTACTTGTCCAGGGTTCCCCCGGTCTCGAAGATGATCCGGGTCATCGCAGCCAGGTAGGCGTTCATCAAACGGATCGTGTCCTCGGCGCCCAGGCGTTCCGAAAGTTGGGTGAAGTTGCGAACATCGCTGAACAGAATCGTCAGCGTCCGGGTCTCCCCGCCGAGGCGCAGTTCTGCGTCGCCCTCGGCGAGTTGTTTCACCACGCTGGGGGGCACATAGGTGGCGAACATATTCCGGATCCGGCGTCCCCGGGCTTCCATGGCGAGGCTGCGGGGCACTTCCACTGCCAAGTAAACTCCGGCAACGGTGATCAGGGGATAGATGAGATTGAACCAGAGGCCGTATTCCACAAAGGCGACGATGGCCGCAATGACCAGGAATACCGCGAGCCCGCCCGCAAACACGAAGCTCATGAGAACCCCTTTCGTGCGCGGAATCACGAAGATCAGGAGCAGGCCAATCAGGATGATCAGCGTGAGCTCGGCCACCACGAAGCCATCGTCCCGCCGGATCCCATCCCCGGCAAGCAGGTTGTCGAGGACGTTCGCGTGCACCTCGACCCCGGGAAAGACCCCGGGAAAGGGCGTGGTTTGGGTATCCCCAAGACCCACTTCCGTCGGCCCCACCAGGGCGATCGCCCCCTTGAGTTGCCCCGGAGCCAGGCGACCCGCGAGGACATCCCCCGCACTCACCCGAGCAAACGTGTCCGGGGGTCCGCGAAAATTGATCGTAATTTTTCCGCCCTCGTCGGTGGGGATACTGCGATCCCCCACACGAATCTCGCGCAGCCCGTGCGCGTCCCCGAGCACCATCGCCCGCTGGTCGCGAACCAGTTCGTAAACCGCCAAGGCCAACGAGACGTAATAGGAATCGCCGCAGCGCGCGATCAGCGCGGCCCGGCGAATCACCCCGTCAGGATCCCCCACCGAGGACAGAAAACCCGAGCGCCGACCCGCTTGCTGAATGATCGGCACGTTGGTTTCGAGCCCGGTGCAGGTGAGGATCGGCGCGCGGCCTCGGGCCGGCACCCTGGCCACCGAAACCTGGGAGCGAGCAATCTCCGGAAGCCGCGCGGCCAAGATCGCCGGTGGGTCAGCGGCGTGAGCATCGGTGCGAAAGAAATACCCCAGGGCAGCCCGGCCAGAGGCGGACAGTGCACCGGCCAAGCGGGCGTCGGTATCCGTGCGCGCCAACGTCCGATCCAGGGAAGCAATGGCCTCAGCGACCGGGGCGCTCTTCGGCGTCTGCTCCGCCAATATCCGGCGGGCCAGACCCAACGCCGAGGCTTCGGGGGGCGTCTCGTTTTCGCTGAAAACCAGGTCCAGCCCAATCGCCACCACTCCCGCCTCCACCAGGCGGTCCACCAGATCGGCCAGGAGCGAGCGCCGCCAGGGCCAACGACCAAATTCATCGAGGCTGGCGGCATCAATGGCCACCACGGTCACCGGCGAGGTCACGGGCACCGGGCCCCGCAGGCGAAAGCGTGCGTCCAGTAGTGAGTACTCGGCTCGATCCAGCAGCCATGGGTGCAGGGCGAAGAGCAGGATTGACCCACCCAGCGCCACCCAACCCGCCCAGACTGCTCGAATGCCGGTACTCATCACGATGCTGCCCAGAGGATCCCCGGCCCGAGCGCCAAAGCAAGGGCACGATCGGTATGAGTCGGATTATTGGCCGGTCTAGGGCGCGTCGCTGCCCACCTCGCCGGGATCGAAGACGATGTCGCTCAAGGGATCGCTCCCTGGATTGGAGCCCACCTCGCCGGGGTCGAAAACAATGTCCGCCAACGGGTCGATCCCAATACCCGCAAATTCATCGGCATCGGTCCGATCCTCGATCACTGGATCCGGGGGCTCGATCAGCAGCACCTCGCCCACGACATCGCCGATGCCTCCGCCGCCGGGCCCGGCACTCACCGCGGGTAGGCCAGCACCCACCAACAGGTCGATCTGGAGGCGCGCGAGTTCCAACGGGACCGAAGTGAAGAACGCCACCGGGACGAAATCGCCGGGGCAGTCGGCGGCTTCGCCGATACGGTCACGATAAACCACACGGCACTGTCCGGGAGGCACGGGCAGGTGCACGCCATCGAGCATCGCGGCGGTAATCCCCCCCTCCCAGTTCCTAACCACTGTCGAAATTTCTTCCTCTTCCTCAGCCGCGGCCCCGTCGAGCGCCCAGATCCCATCACTCTTCTCGGCTCCATCCACGCGAGTCGTGCCCTCGGTGCCCTTTACGCCCATGATGGCTGTGGGCGTGTGAATCTCGATTCGCGTGGTTCCGCCGAAAGCTTTGCCGACTCGGGTCCGCAGTTGGCCGCTGAGCTGGCGAAGGATCGATGGCTCGGTCAGCGCTTCGGGGCCGACCCACATCTGGTCGATGGTCAGCAGAGTGTCTTCACCCAGCCCCAAGGTGGTGTCGTCCACGAGCACGACCTTGGCCGCCGAATTCAATCCCGTACGCAACGTGTCACCGACCCAGACCCCCTGGTCCACTGTCGCCGCACGCCATCGGGTCTCCGTCGCGGCCCGCCGATCCACCTGACCGTACACATCCGCCACGAATCCAATGGGCTCAGCGGCAAGACCCGACGCGGCAACGCCCAGGACACAGAGTCCTGTGGCGAGGGTCAAACGAACTCGGTTCGCCGAGGTCCACGCGCGGCCGAGGGCACGCGCGACTCGATGGGCGGCGGAAGAATTTCTTCGCATGGGAGGCCTCTTGGGAATCGGGCACCGGAATCACCCGAGCCAGGGGCAAAAATCGCCCCGAGCTAGTACCTGTAAGTGCCCAAGAAACTGATTTCGTGTCGCTGATAGTCGTAATAATTCACATTCGAGCTGCGATTTGTGTAGCGATAGCCGATTTCGACACTCGTGTTCTCCCCGAGGGGTTTCTCGACTCCCGCCCGAAGGATCGCGATCGTGTCCCGCCTCGGCCCCACGGTCGGTTCGCGAAGCGAGGGCACCGCGTAGTCGCGCCACTCGACCCGGGCGTCGACGATGGACTGGATCTGCCAAGGGAGCGCCAGGGCCAGGGTGAATATCGGCTGGTTGCCCGATGAGAGGAACTGGTTCCCGGCGCTGTCCTCGTTTCGGTAGCGGTAGCCCACGCGGAGCCAACTCGAGGCCTCGGCACTCGGCGAAGCCAAAACCGAAGGCAGGAGATAGAAGGCATCGGCTCCGACGTACTCGACGCTCCCGGTGCGATCGAATTCCGGGGTCCCGGGCGTAAAATAATAAGTTCGGTCCTCGACACGAAACGACACCCGAGTGGCCCAGCGCGAAGAGATCTCCCAGGTGAGCCCGGGCTCCAGG
>CAWVXN010000211.1:0-5660 GCA_963933695.1 uncultured Myxococcales bacterium
CTAGCCCTGCCCCTCGGGGTACAAGTTGGTTGTGCCCGCGGGGAATAGGGCGCAGGGAGGGGCTAGGGGCACCCCCAGGCGAGTTGATTTTTCCTGTCGGAGGATTCTCTGTTGAGCCGGCGAGACTTAGGCGCAAAGCCCGACGTGGGCTCAGTTTTATGCCCGAGTGTCCGATGCAGAGGAGGTGGGGTGGCCTTCTTTCTTTCTTTGCCCCCCGCTCCCAGGAGGTCGGATGTCTCGAGGAAGAGACGACGTGCAGAGGGCCGCAGAAATTTTGAGTGTCATCCCGGACTTCGATTCCAGCCGGCTCGTTCTGAGTCCGAAAGAGGGATTTCTGTTGTCTCGGATCGACGGCGTGACGCCCTGGCGACTGCTCGTGGAGATGTCGGGGGTGGATGCCGCTCACGCGGAGCAGTGTCGCGACGCGTGGCTTGTTGCGGGGGCCATCGAAACCGTAGCGGGCACGGATTCGAATTCGGTCCGCTTCGACACCTCATCGACTGCCCGGACTGCACCAACCGAGCGCCCAACCGAGTGCCAAGACGCCGTCGGCATCGATTTGTCCCGGGTGGATCCGAGCCTGGAAATCGACGTGAATACCCAGAAGAGAATTCTCGAGTTTGAAGCGCGCCAGGGAGGCGGGTATCACCACCGCCTCGGGATTGATCCCGGTGCCGATATTCGGACGATCAAGAAAGCCTACTTTAAGCTATCTCGAGAATTTCATCCCGACCGTTTCTTCCGATGCGATCTCGGCCCCTATAGCGAGCGCCTTCCCCTTATTTTCAAGACCATCCTCGAGGCCTACGACGCCCTCCTGCAGGCTTGCCCCGCGGACTCAGCCGAGTCGGGGTCGAGTACGGGCAGGCGAGAAGGCGATTCGCCGAGGGACGGTGCCCAATGGAATGAATCTCAGACTCTCGATCGGTCCGAATTTGAGAAAATTTCGCGCCTGGGGCAACGCACTCTCCACAATGTGCCCCGTTCGGTTCGTGACGAGAGGCACCAGAAGGCGGAAGGATTTTTTGAAGCGAGCCGACTCTCTGAGCGCGAGGGCAGGCTGGAGGAAGCATCGACCAGTCTCCAGCTGGCGATTCGCTTCGAGCCTGAAAATCTGGTCTATCGCAGCGCATTGAAAGATCTGAAAAATCGAAAGGGAAAACTGTCCGTTCACGATGTGCTCGACGCATCGAAATTCTATCTTTCGATGAACCCGGATGAACTCGGTCGAACCATGAAGGCGTTGGAAAAAAATCTCGAGCTGCGTCCGCAAGATTCGGAGCTCAACCACCGCGCCGCCTGCGTAGCCCTTGCGCTCAATCAACTGAATAGAGCGAGGAGGCTCGCCGAAATCGCGGCGGAGCAGAGCCCCGAGGTGGTCCACTACCACACGACCCTGGGCCGGATTCATTTGGCCCAAGGGCACACAGGCCACGCCAAGCGCGAGTTTGAGTGGGTCCTTGAGTTTTCCCCTCAGGATGCAGACGCTCGCCGTGAATTGGCCAATCTCCTTCGCAGTGGTCGAGAAGCATACGTCGGAGGCAGCCGTGGGTAGGGTGATCGGGATCGATCTCGGAACCACTAACTCCTGCGTCGCGGTGGTGGAGGATGGACGGCCCATCGTGATTCCGAATTCAGGCGGCTACAAGATTACGCCGTCGTTCTTCGCCGTGAGCCCCGATGGGCAGCAACTGGTGGGGTATCCAGCCCGGCGTCAGGCGATTACCAACGCCGCCAACACGGTCTTTGCAACTAAGCGACTCATTGGCCGGCGTTTTGCGTCGGCGGAAGTGCAGCGCTCGATGGAACTGTACCCCTACGGGATCGTCGAGGGACCCAACGAGGATTCACGGATCGAAATCGTAGATCGTACTTATACTTGTGCAGAGGTTTCGGGGATCATCCTGAGGGAGATGAAACGGGTCGCTGAAGCCTATCTCGGGGAGAGCGTCGAAGCGGCTGTGATCACCGTTCCGGCCTATTTCAACGACACCCAAAGGCAGTCGACCCGGGATGCGGGTCGGATTGCGGGGCTCGACGTATTGCGAATTATCAACGAACCGGCGGCGGCGGCGCTCGCCTATGGGATGGGCAGGGACGCCGAAGAGAAAATCGTTATCTACGATCTCGGAGGAGGGACCTTCGACATGTCCATACTCGAGATGTCCGATGGCGTGGTCGAGGTTCTGGCAACTGCCGGAGATACTTTTTTGGGCGGAGAGGACTTCGATCGTCGGATCGTTGAGCACTTGCTGGCCGGCTTCGAAGAGGAGAGTGGAATCGACCTACGCTCGGATTCCACGGCGATGCAGCGCCTCAAGGACGCTGCCGAAAAGGCAAAATGCGTACTTTCTCTTCGAGATCGTACTGAAATCAATCTTCCTTTCATTGCCTCGGATGGTGGGGGGACAAGGCATCTCACCTGTGAACTTCGCCGCGACGAACTGGAGGCACTGGTCGAGGATATCGTCGACGAAACTTTGAGAAGTGTGGAGAGATGCGTTCGGGATGCGGGGCTTAGCAACGAGGACATCGACCACGTAGTGGTGGTTGGGGGGCAATCTCGGATGCCCATGGTTCAGCAGGCGGTGACGGATTATTTCGGACAGCGGCCGCACAAGGGCGTGAATCCCGACGAAGTCGTGGCTCTGGGCGCTGCGATCCAGGGGAGTGCTCTGGTGGGTGGGACCCAGGACGTTCTTTTGCTGGATGTGACGCCCCTCTCCCTGGGAATCAGCACCTACGGTGGGCACTTCACCCGCCTGATCGATCGCAATACAACTGTTCCTGTCAACAAATCCCATCTCTTCACGACAACCCGGGACGACCAGGCGGCCGTCAAAATTCGGGTCCTCCAGGGAGAGAACGAAGTCGCCCTGGAGAACGACCTTTTGGGCGAATTTGTTCTGGCGGGCATTCCCCGTGCGCCCAAGGGGGAACCGGAAATCGAGGTCAGCTTTGACATCGATTCGAGCGGGATTGTCAGCGTTTCGGCTCGGGATGTGGCCACGGGGATGCAGCAATCCATTACGGTCAACTCCAAGAGCACGCTCTCGGCCGAAGAACTCGAGCTCCTAATCGAAGAGAACTCCCTTTTTGACGTGGACTTCAAGGCCTAAATCCCGATTGCGCCCCAGCCTCGATTGGCCCGTGAAAAATCTCGATGAGCGGGTAGACTCCCGCCTCCCTGAAGTGCCTGGCAAGGCCAAGCACCCCCGAGGAGGTTTTTCATGGCTCAAAAGGGTTCGTTCAAGAGAGTTTGCCTGGCCTATAGCGGCGGGCTCGATACTTCGGTCATTCTTCGCTGGCTGATCGAAGAATACGATTGCGAAGTCGTTGCCTATTGCGCCGACGTGGGGCAGGAGGAGGAGCTTGCCGGGTTGCCCGAGAAGGCCGCCGCGACGGGCGCAGTGGACTGCGTAATCAAGGACCTTCGGGAGGAGTTTGCCCGGGACTACGTGTATCCCGCCATCCGGGGGGCAGCGGTCTATGAGGGCGTGTACCTGTTGGGCACGGCTCTGGCTCGGCCGCTGATCGCAAAGCACCACATTGACGTGGCCCGGGCGACGGGCTGCGACGCGGTGTCCCATGGCGCGACGGGCAAGGGCAATGACCAGGTGCGTTTCGAACTGGCGTTCAGGGCCCTGGCCCCAGAAATCGGCGTGATTGCTCCCTGGCGTGAGTGGGATCTCCGCTCGCGGACTGACTGCATCGCGTATGCAGAGAAATACGATATCCCCATCACGGCCTCCATCGCGAAGCCGTACTCGATGGATCGAAACCTGCTGCACGTTTCCTACGAGGGGGGGATTTTGGAGGATCCCTGGACGGCACCCTTGGAGGATATGTTCATGACTACGGTTTCCCCCGAAGCCGCCCCGGACGAGCCTTGCGAACTGGTGGTTTCCTTTGAGAAGGGCAATGCCGTCGGGCTGGACGGGGAATCTTTATCTCCCGCGGAACTGATCGGAAAGCTGAACCGCATCGCTGGCCAAAACGGAATCGGCCGCGTGGACATGGTGGAAAATCGCTTCGTCGGATTGAAATCACGCGGGGTCTATGAGACACCGGGAGGAACCGTTCTCCACGTCGCCCACCGGGCAATGGAGTCGATCACAATGGATCGGGAGGTCATGCACGAACGGGATCGCATGGCCCCGCGCTTCGCGGAATTGATTTACAACGGTTTCTGGTTTGCGCCCGAAATGGACTATATGCGAGCGGCCATCGACGCGTCTCAGACGAACGTGACCGGAGACGTACGCGTGAAGCTCTATAAGGGCAACGTAACCGTCCAGGGGCGTCGCTCGCCGTTTTCGCTCTACTCCGAGGACCTGGTGACCTTTGAGAATGACGAGGGGGCCTACGACCAGCAGGATGCGGGCGGTTTCATTCGCCTTCAGGGCTTGAGGCTCGCCGGAATCGCGAAATAACTCGGGCTTCAGTCCCGAACCGCGAGAAATTGCAGCAGGTAGGGGACCGAAATCTTCATGAGGTCCACATCCGGGGCGATCTCTTCTCCAAGAGCGAACACATAGGCCAGGGTCTTGGCGTACAGCAGCAGGTCGTTGGGGAGCTGCAGGCCGGGGGTTTCCTGAAGTAGCTGCTTGGCCTCGTTCTTAAGGCTCAGGACCTGACTTCCCTGGGCGCTCATTAATGCGTCCGTGCCCCCCTGGCCGGCGATGCGATCGAGCATGTTCGAGACCGCGCGGCGAACGCCGTCTTCGGCACCCGGGGCGATCATGTCCAGGGCATTCATGCGCTCGACGAATCCGTCGACGTCCCTTTGCATCAATGCAAAAATGCCCTGGCGCATCTCCTTCTGGAGTTCGGGTGAGAGCCGCCGGTGGAGTCCGAAGTCCACGAAGAGCACTCTTGGATTGTGGCTGGCGTCGGCCTCGTCGAGGACGAAGAGATTTCCCGGATGGGGGTCCGCATGGAAGAGCCCATCCTTGAACATCTGCTTCGCGTAGGCCCGGGCCACGATCTCGATCACCCGGGAAGGGGAAACGCCCCGATCTGTAAGGCCGTCTGCGTCCGCAATGTTGATGCAGGGGTGATAGGTCATGGTCAGCACGCGGGTGCGCGTATGCGAAGCGATCACCCGGGGAACCTGAATGGCCGGATCCCCCGAGAGGTTGGCAGCGATTTCGCTGGCCGCGCGGGCCTCGGCTTCGAAGTCCAGTTCATCGGCCAAGCCGCCGGCGAATTCGGCAAAAAATCGCTCGAAGTCCAGCTTCCACCGGCCCTGTGCGGCCCGACGAAGCGCGGCCCGGGCGAGGGCCCTAATCACCCCTAAGTCGGCGTCGAGGGAGGCCTGGATCCACGGATACTGAACCTTGACGGCTACGGGGGTGCCATCGTGAAGGGTCGCCCGGTGAACCTGGGCGATGGAGGCTGCGCCCAGGGGGGTGGGCTCGAAATCCGCGAACGCTTTCTCGAGGGGCATTTCCAGGGCCGCCTCGATCACCGGACGGATTTCGGCGAGGGGGAGGGGGGGAAGTCGGTCCCGAAGGGCCGCCAGGGCGGTCACGATCTCTTCGGGCACTCGATCGGGTCGGCTTGCGGCGAACTGACCGGCCTTGGCGTAGGCGCCGCGCAGGCGGCCGAGCAGGACGACCCAGCGAACTGCGATCCGGGTGAGAGCCCGGCGTCGCCCC
>CAWVXN010000212.1:0-5655 GCA_963933695.1 uncultured Myxococcales bacterium
AGGGCGAGAGGAAAACATGGTTCACAGTATGACCGGGTTTGGCAGAGCCTCCTTCCAAGTCGAGGGCCAAGGCTTCGACGTGGAAGCGCGGAGTGTCAACCATCGCCATCTCGATGTTCGGATTAAGCTGCCCCGGCAGTTGTCCGACCAAGAGCCGGTCGCGAAATTGCAAGTTCAGGAACATGTCTCTCGGGGCAAGGTCGATATCAGTGTCAACCAAGTGGAAGCTCAGGGATCGTCTAGCCAACTCGAAGTCGATGATGAGTTGGCCGAGCAGTACGTGAATGCGGCGCGAAGGCTCGGGAAATCCCACGGGCTGAATCCCGACATCGGGGTGACGACGTTGCTCTCCATGCCGGGGGTGACTCGCTTCGTGGAGAAGGCTCTCCCGGAAGCTGCCCTCGAATCGGCGTTGTTCGAGGGCCTATCCGCTGCTCTCATGGAACTCGTGTCGATGCGGGTGGCCGAGGGTGCCAAACTGGTGGCTGAGTTCGATCGTCGGCTGGAAAACGTTTCAGGACTCGTCGACGTCTTCGAAGAGCGATCGGCGCTTGTTGTGGAGGCGGCTCGAGAAAGACTGCGCCGCCGGACCGACCAGATCCGGCAGGATACGGGCTTGGTCGATGAAGCTCGGCTGCATCAGGAAATCGTGATTGCGGCTGATCGCTTGGATATCACCGAGGAGCTGGTTCGACTCCGAAGCCACGTCTCTCAATTTCGAGAGATCATGTCGGGGGCGGCAGACGCCAAGCCAGTTGGGCGTCAACTCGACTTTCTCATCCAGGAAATGTTGAGGGAAGCCAATACCGTGGGTTCCAAGGCCAACGATGCGCCGATGGCCCATCAAGTGGTGGAACTCAAGACGGAACTCGAACGTCTTCGAGAGCAGGCACAGAACATTGCCTAGCCGAGGCGAGCCTGGCCGGAGCAGCTCCTCTGGAGAAAAGCCGAATTCCGTGCCGACGCTGATCAGCATTGGTTATGGGAACCTGATTTCGGCGGCCCGGGTGATTGGAATTGTGTCCCCCCAGTCCTCGCCCATGCGGAGGCTCCGGGATCAGGCAAGCAAGGCCGGAAAGTTGATTGACGCGACCGAGGGTCGGAAGACTCGTTCGATTTTGATTACGGATAGCGACCATATCGTGCTCTCGGCGATCAATCCGGAAACCATCGCCGCGCGGTTGGGACCCGACGATGCCCCCGGGAGCTGAGGGCAGAGTGGCGCGGGTCGGTATTCCCTTCGTCATCGCGGCACCTTCCGGGACCGGCAAGACCACGGTCTGCCGGAGCGCGCTTTTACAGGACGAACAATTGGATTTCTCGGTCTCCCACACGACTCGGAGCCCGCGTGCGGGCGAGGTGCAGGGTGTCGACTACCACTTTGTGAGTGCGGCAGACTTCCGTCGTGGTGTGGAGGAGGGAGCCTTCGTCGAACATGCGGAGTACAACGCCGAGAACTACGGAACCAGTCACGAGGCACTGAGGCTGCCTTTGGAGGAGCTGGGGCATGACGTGCTGCTGGAGATCGAGGTGCAAGGGGCCGCCCAGGTTCGGGAGCGACGTTCCGACGCCTGTTTTATTTTCCTGCTGCCACCCAACCTGAAAACCCTTGAATCGCGCTTGCGTGGCCGGGGAACGGACAGCGACGTCGCGGTGGACAGACGCCTGGCCATGGCCGATCGCGAACTCGAAGCGATTCGGTTTTTTGACTACGCGGTGGTCAATGACGACCTGGAACGGACCGTGGCCGAGGTGCTCGAGATCATCGCCGCCGAACGCTCGGGGGAGCCGGCCCGGAAGGCCACCGCCGAGGCGCGCCACGGCCGGGCCCGAGTCTTCGAGGCGTGGTGGCCGGGTCGTTAGCGACCCGGGAGGTCCCCACAGGCGCGAGTCTGACGGTGGGGCGAGCCCCGGGGCGCCGCCGGGCTGAGCTGGATGCGTTGCCAGTGCCCTCAGGTCCGGGTAGATTGTTTCAAGTTCCTGTTATCAAAGAGGAAATTTTTTTCGTTTGTTGCGCTTCAACGATATAGCCGATCGGGTTCTCGACTACAGCCCCAACGCGGACCTCGAGTTGATGCAGAAGGCCTATGTCTTTTCGGCAAAGGTTCACGAGGGCCAGGAGCGCCTGTCGGGAGAGCCTTATCTCGTTCACCCCCTGGAGGTCGCGGGCATACTCGGCGAGCTGCGCATGGACGATGTCACGATTGTCTCCGCGCTTCTCCACGACACGCTTGAAGATACGCTGACCACGCGCGAGGAAATTGAACGAATTTTCGGTGAGAAGGTGGCTTTTATCGTTGATGGTTTGACGAAGATCGCCAGGATCGAGTTCACCTCGGCCCGTGAACGGCAAGCCGAAAACTTCCGCAAGATGCTGATCGCGATGTCTAAGGACATTCGCATTCTCCTGATCAAGCTCGCCGACCGTCTTCACAACATGCGGACCCTCGAGCATCTTGAAGAAGAGGCTGCCCATAGGATCGCTCAGGAAACCATGGAGATCTATGTCCCCCTGGCCCATCGTCTGGGGATTCGGTGGATGATGCAGGAACTCGAGGAGTGCGCGTTCCGGGCGCTCCATCCCCAGGCGGTGGAAGAAATTTCGCGCCAACTCACGGGGAGTCGCGACGAGCGAGCGCGCTACATCGAGGAAATGATCGGCGCCATTTCCGAGATCCTGGAAGAGGGGGGCCTCGAGGTCGAGGTGAAGGGGCGTCTGAAGGAAATCGCTTCGATTCACCGCAAGATGCACGCACAAGACCTCGATGTTGACCAGATATACGACGTGCTGGCTTTTCGGGTAGTCATCGAGGGTCCGCCTGAAAGCTGTTACGCAGCGCTTGGGCTGATCCACGCGGCCTGGCGCCCGGTGCCTTCCCGGTTCAAGGACTATCTGGGCAACCCCAAACAGAACGGATACAAATCCCTTCATACCACGGTAATCGGTCCCTACGGCGAACGGGCGGAAGTGCAAATTCGAACCGCTGAGATGGATCGAGATGCCGAGTATGGGATCTCCGCACATTGGAAGTACAAAGCAGCGGACCAGGACGACACCGAAGAGGATCAGAAACGCTTTTCCTGGCTCCGGCAACTTCTCGAATGGCAGAGGGAACTGTCGGATCCCCACGAGTTTCTCGATACGGTGAAGATGGATCTCTTCCCCGGCGAAATTTTTGTCTTTACGCCCCGAGGTGAAGTGATCAATTTGCCGCGCCGGGCAAGCCCAATCGATTTTGCTTACGCGATTCACAGCGAAGTGGGCAGCGAGTGCTCGGGCGCCCGGGTGAACGGAAAGATGGTTCCCCTGCGCCATGTTCTGGTGGACGGTGACACGGTAGAGATCACTACGAGCGACAAGCAGTTTCCCCGCAAAGATTGGCTTGAATTCGTGGTTTCGGGCAAAGCCCGGAGTCATATTCGCCATTCAATCAGGGGCAACGAACGCACGAGGTCTATCCAACTGGGGCGTGAGATCCTGACTCGCGAGTTTCGCAAGGCTGGTTTGTCGCTCTCCCGGCTCGCCGAAAGCGGTGAATTGGATGGCTTGGCGAGTTCTCAGATCAAGGGTGCAAACCAGGACGAGCTTTTTGCAGCGGTGAGTTATGGAAAAATCCCGGCAAGTCAGCTTGTGGCTGTGCTCAGGGGGGAAAATGCCCAGAAACCCGAGGCACGAGATCCAGGGGAACCGCTCCAGGAGCGACTTCGCAGCCTGTTCAGGAAGCGACCGGAGCCTACCGGGAGCGATTCGAGCGGCATCCTGGTGGGAGGCGTCGGGGATGTCATGGTTCGTTTCGGTGGGTGTTGCGACCCGTTGCCCGGAGACGATGTGCTGGGCTTCGTGACTCGGGGTCGAGGCGTAACGGTCCACGCGCGGGGGTGTGCCCGGGTTTTTGAACTCGACCCCGAGCGTCGGATTGACGTCCAGTGGGACACCGAGAAGGCCGTTCCCCGGAAGGTGAGCATTCGGATTACTTCTCGGGACAGAACCGGGATATTGGCGAAGATTACCAACGCGATTTCCGCGGCTTCGATCAATATTTCCACGGTCAAGGTGAGTGTTGATGACAAGGACCGTTCGGTTCAGATCTATGAGTTGTGGGTCGGTAACACGAAGGTTCTGAATGCGGTGATGAAGGAACTCTCGAGAGTGAAGGGTGTTCTTTCGGTTGACCGAATACGCGGCTGACGGCCGCTGGCGCACATGGGGCCGATCCGGCTCCCGGAAATGGATTAAAGATGACCACAGCTGATATGCCGTTCGATACGATGCCGGAAATGGCACCGAGTGAAGTCTCGGAAATCTGGCTAGGCCATTTGATGTCCTTGCTGATTCCTCTGACCGCCTTGGCCTATGTCTGGACGGGCCCGCACGTGTGGTACAACGCGCTGCTCTTCATTGCGCCACTGGCAATTTTTACATGGATGGATTCCCGGCCTCGATACGAGCGTAGGCAGCCGGTTGAAACCCTTCCCTCATGGCCCTTCGACCTGCTCGTTTACCTGCTGGTTGCCATCCACTTCCTGATCCTTGCGGGGCTGGTCCGCCTGTTTACCGAGCAATCCTTTTTTTCGATCGATACGGTGATGATTTTTGTGCTTGTGGGAGGTAATTCCGGTTTCTCGATCATCACCGCACACGAATTGATCCATGCCCAGAAGCCGGGTCGACGCCTGCTGGGGAGGCTTCTGCTTTGCACAGTGCTCTACGAACACTTCTACACCGAGCACTTGCGAGGCCATCATGTGCGGGTGGGAACCCCGGACGATCCCGCGACAGCTCAGTTCGGGGAGACCTACCGCTCCTTTTGGCGCCGGACAGTCCCCGCACAATTTCGCAGTGCGTGGCGACTTGAAGCACGGCGATTGGGCGATTCGGAAATGCGTCTTTTTGACCCTCGGGTTCTGGGCAACCGAGTTCTCCATGGGATCGCGGTGGGCTGGGGAATTGCCTTTGCGGTTCTCTTCTTTTTTGGCCCGGTCCCTTTCTTTGCCTATGTCCTGCAGGCTTTTGTCGCGGTTCGGCTGCTCGAGGCGGTGAATTATTTTGAACACTGGGGGCTCAAGCGGAGGGGCAGCCGTGTTCAAGCCTCGGATTCGTGGGATACCTATTCCTGGTTTACGTACTACGGCCTGATCGGGCTCTCGCGCCATGCGGACCATCACGCCCAGCCCATGCGGCCCTACCAGCAGCTTCGCGTCCGGGAGGACGCCCCGGTTCTGCCCGTGGGTTATCTGGCGCTGATCGACATGGTGCTCGGAAGGAATGCCGACTTCATGGAACTGGCCACCGCGGAGTTAAAGGCGCGTGGCCTCGGGCCCTTTGGTTCGGAATCGGATGATCAGATCGAAATCCCGGTGACCCGGCCATCGGGAGTCGCTCGTTTCTGGGCGGGCCTGTCTCCATGGTTGCAGTGGCCAATTTTTCTAGGTGGGCTCCTGCTGCTGATTTCAATGGGCGCTGCCCTGGAAGGCGGTCAATGGGCCGACTTTCAATGGGGCGACCAATGGGGCGACTTTCAGCGAATCGCGATTCGGAATGGGGCCATCATGGGAATCATCGCGGCGGTTTTGGCGGTGCGGTACTGGGTGGAGACTCGGGTCCAGAACGGTTGGATTTCGTGGGGCTGCGGTCTGGTGCTGCTCTTCGGGGTG
>CAWVXN010000213.1:0-5649 GCA_963933695.1 uncultured Myxococcales bacterium
C
This sequence comes from uncultured Myxococcales bacterium, assembly GCA_963933695.1. Lineage (GTDB taxonomy): Bacteria > Myxococcota_A > UBA9160 > UBA9160 > UBA4427 > JAZXM01. The sequence continues at coordinate 2 of CAWVXN010000213.1, forward strand.
CGGTTTGAGGAGAAAAAAGACCCCGAAGGGTCCGCCTGTGGAGGGGGCCATCCTGGACTTTTGGCTGGTGGACCGGGTCATTCCCGGGGAGAGGCTCACGCTCCTGGGCGAACTGAAGCTGCCGGGTCAGGCGTGGCTTGACTTTCGGATCCGGGCGTCGGAGTCGGGAGCGGTGATCGAGCAGACCGTGGTTTACGCATCGCGAGGGGCTCTCGGCCTGCTCTACTGGTACGCGGTCAAGGGCCTGCACGCCCTGGTCTTTGAGGGAATGCTGAGAGAGATGGCATCGGCAGCCGAGAAACTCGCAGCCGCCGAACTCAGCCGTGCATCTCGCGCATCGTCTCGTCAAGAGCGGTGAGCAGGAGCTCGGCGTCGGCCTGTTCGAACACCAGCGGGGGTCTTAGCTTGAGTACGTTGTTCTGGTGGCCTGCCGCTCCCATGAGAAAGCCCTTGTTCTTCATGCTCTCCACGAATGCGCCAGCGCCTACCCGGTCGGCGGTGCGTTTTTCGCGATCGCTGACCCACTCGATGCCGATGAAGAGTCCCTGGCCCCGAACGTCCCCGACGGATTCGTAGCGGTCCATAAAGGGCAAGAGCCCGCTGAGCAAAAAGCTTCCGACCCGGGCCGATCGCTCCACCAGGCCTTCATCTTCGATGACGTCGAGAACCGCGCTTCCCACCGCGGCTTGGAGAGGCGTGGAGGCGGTGGTGTTGAAGTAAAAGCATTTCTCGTGAAAGGTGCTCGCGATGGCGTTCGAAGTCGCCGTCCCGCTCAGGGGAATGCCCGCTCCCATGGGCTTTCCCATGGTGACGATATCCGGGGTGCACTCCATGACCTCGTATCCCCACCAGCGGCCGGTGCGGCCAAAGCCCGCTTGGACTTCATCGAGAATGACGAGACCGCCCGCTGCGCGGACAAGGGCCGCCGCCTGGGAGAGAAATCCTTTGGGCACGTTGGGCAGCCCCTCGTTGGCAAAGATTGGGCAGAAGACCATGCCCGCCAGACCGATTCCCTCGGCCTCGAGCCCGCTTATGGCCCTCTGGATTTCGGCGAGATGTCGGTCCCGCAGTTCGTCCTCGGAGGCGCCCTCGACCAGGGGCCGGTAGGTCTGGGGAAACGAAACCCGTTTGTAGTCGGGCTCGAAGGGGCCGAACGTCATGCGGCGGATCTCGGTGGTATTGCCGTGGTAGGTCGCGTTGCTGATGAGGAGCGCCTGGCCCCCGGTGGCGGCCCGGGCCATTTGGACAGCCACCTCCAGGGCCTCGGATCCGCTGCAGCTCATGATCAGGGAATCGAGGGGGTCGGCGTGATGCGCCAGCAGGCGCTCGGAATACGCGAGCACGGTTTCATTGACGTAGCGGCTGTGAGTGTTGAGAGTCGACGCCTGGCGTTGCATGGCTTCGACAATGCGCGGGTGGCAATGGCCGGCAACGGGCACGTTGTTGTAGATGTCCATGTATCGCTTGCCGTCGGCATCGAAGAGCCAGATGCCCTCGCCGCGCACGAGCTCGATGGGCTGCTCGTAAAACGCCATGGCGCCTCGCCCCATAGTGGCGTCTCGGCGTTCGAGTTGAGAGTTGCGGCTCATTTCGGATGCTCCTTGTGGGTTCCCAGGTACTCAGTCGCTCATTTCGAATCGATCAGGCTTCGGGGTTGCCGGGCAAAGCCGGCACGTCGGTATCGACGGGTGACCAGGGCAGGGCCGAGTCTTCCCAAAAACTGGACACCACCTCGACCCAACTCGAGTCGTCGAGGCTACCGGCCTTGATGAACTTCAGGTCCGCCATTTCCTCGACGAAACTTAAGACCGGAGAGCCACACTCGGGACAAAACCCCCGAGTGACATGGCTGCCGCCACTGCCCTGCACTGTGAAGGTTTTCAGTTCGCCCGAGGAGTGCACCCCGCTGCTGGGTACTAGGACGATCGTCGCTCGGCCGCAGCCGGTGCTCTTCTGGCAATCGGTGCAGTGGCAATGGTGGGCGGCGAGCACGCTGCCTCGCTCGAATTCGTAGCGAATCTGTCCGCACAGGCAGCCGCCGGTTTGGATCTCGCTCAGAGGTGACATGCTCTCCCTTTCAATGATCGGGTTCTCTCGTGTGACATCCCGGAGCCTCCTGGCCCCGGATTCCTCATCCCGGCCGTCATTCTGCCAAGGGGCTCGGGTAGGTGTCCACCTTTACGAAAACCCCCAGGGGGTCAAGGAGGGGGTCGGGAGGGAAATAGGAGGAGATGGAGAGGGAGTAGAAGGCGCTGGGGGACTAGGTAGATAGAAGGAGGTAAGGGGGAGTCGGTTCAGTCGAGCGGGAGCTCTCGGATCAATAATTGAACCATGGGTCAATATTGCCGGACCGTTCAGATTTTACTAGGTTTGAGGTTCGCGACCGCCAAACCGGATCGAAGTCCGGGATTGGCCTCTCCTGACACCCAGCCGAGGAGCACCGCCCCGTGTCCCCCCGCCCGAGTCCCCCTTCATCTTCTGCGAAGAAGCCTACGCCGCAGCCGCCACGGGACGCGCGCCGCCGCCAGGAATTGATCGGGGCCACCATCGAATGTATCGCCGAGCATGGGCTCTCGGGAACCACCGTGGCCCGGGTGGCCCGGTGTGCCGGACTCTCCACGGGCATCGTGAACTTCTACTTCCAGGGCAAGGATGCTCTCTTGCTCGCGACCCTGGAATACGTGGACAGTCAGTACATGCTCCGCCAGCGCGAGGCGGTGCTTGCACACGGGGGCTCCCCGGTGGCTTGCCTCGAGGCGATGATCGACGCGGCCTTCGACCCCGAACTCTGCCATCCCCACCGGGTGGCTGTCTGGGCGGCTTTTTGGGGTGAGGCTCGGGCCCGGGCCGATTACATGCGCGTGTGCGCGGCGCGGGAAGCCGAACTGGAACAGCAACGGGTGGAGGCCTTCGCGGCGATCGCGACGGAGGGTGGCTACACGCACCTCGAAACCGACGCCCTGGGCCGCGCCTTCCACCACATGCTGTCCTCCCTGCCCGAATCGCTTCTGGGTGAGCGCGGGCCCTTCGACCTCGAAAAGGCGCGAGCGACGTGTCGAGGTTTTCTGCGCAGCATCTTCCCCGCCGAATTCTCTGGGGCCGCGCCGAGTCTCGCGCCGGCTCCCGCCCCGAGTCGACTTCAGGATTTGGAGACCGAAGAATTCGCAACCCTGCCCACTTGGATCTACCACGACCCCGAGTTCTTTGAACTCGAGAAGGAGAAGATCTTCCGTCGCAACTGGCTGATGGTAGGCCATACGAGTCACGTACCTGGGCCGGGCGACTACCTGACCGTGGATCTCGTGGGCGAGCGCGTCTTCGTGATACGGGGCCGGGACGGTGTGCTCCGAGCCTTCGACAACGTCTGCCGCCACCGAGCTTCCCGGGTGGTGAGAGGCCAGTCGGGGAACTGCTCGGGCCAGATCGTTTGTCCCTATCACGGCTGGCGTTACGGGTTCGACGGCAAGCTGAAAGGCGTTCCCGAGGAGGAGAGCTTTCCTCGGCTCGAGAAGTCCGATGTGAGACTCCCCGAACTCGATCTCGAAGAGTGGATGGGTTTCCTCTTCGTGCGCTTTGCCGGGGACGGGGAGAGCGTGGCCGCACTCATGGCGGAAAAATTCGACGAGGCGAGCCATTACCGATTTTCAGAAATGCAGCCACTGGGACCTGCTCGTACCCTGGACTGCGATTTCAACTGGAAGCTCTTCGTCGAAAACGATTCCGAGGGCTACCACATCCCCATGGGCCACCCCGGTCTTCGCCGACTCTTTGGGACCAGCTACGAAGAAGATTTTGAACAAGGCGAAGGCACCCAGGCTTCCTCGCAATTGCGCGAGCAGGAGTCTTCCGTTTGGGCCGAGCGCGCCTACCAGCGTCTGCTGCCCGAGGTTTCGCATCTGCCCGAAGGTCTTCGCCGAGCCTGGATGTACTACGGACTCTTTCCCTCGGCGGTGGTTCAGGCATGCCCGGATGTTGCCGACTGCTACCAGGTGCTTCCCACCGGCCCCGATTCGTGCCAGCTCCTGACTTTTCGCGTGGCGCTGCCCGACGCCCGGCGGGAGATGAGGGTTGCCCGGTATCTCAGCGAGCGCATCATTCGCAACGTGATCCGGGAAGATCTGAGTCTCTGCCGCTTTACCAATGAGGGCGTCAAATCCGAGCGCTACACCGGGGGGCGTCTCTCGGAGCTCGAGTCCGGGGTGGGCATCTTTCGTGACGAGATTCGCGATCGAATCCCGGTGGCCGGGGTCCAGAAGCGCCCCGCTCCCGGGCGAGTGGCTACATTGAACGCTCAGTTGAGCGCGCATTCAAACGCGCAATGAAACATCGACCACCCAAGAGTTACCCACCGAAATTCTACGAACGATGATTCTGGCCGACGGGTCTTCCCGTTTTCAGGGAAGCCCTCGGCGCCGAAGGAGAAGCGATGCTCAAACCCACACCCTTTCATGAACGCACCTCCCAGCTATGCGAAGGGGAGAGCTGGCAGGATTGGTCGGGCTACCTATCGGCCAATGCGTACGAACTCGACCACAGCCACGAATACTATGCCGTGCGAACGGGCTGCGGCATGTTCGATGTCTCGCCGCTCTACAAATATCATGTGCGCGGGCGCGATGCGATGACTTTGCTCAACCGCATGTCCACTCGGAATGTGGCGAAGTGCCGCGTGGGTCAAATCGTCTATACCGCTTGGTGCGATGACGATGGTCACATTGTGGACGATGGAACCATTGCGCGATTGGGCGATGATTTTTTTCGCCTGACCACGGCCATGTCGTTGCTCTACTGGCTCGAGGATGTGGGCTTCGGCATGGACGTTCAGATCGAGGAGGTCTCCGAGGAGCAGGGTGCGCTTGCCATCCAGGGCCCTACTTCGCGCCAAGTGCTCCAACAGTTGACCTCGGCCAACCTCGATGACCTCAAATATTTTAGGATCATCGAAGACAAGGTCGCCGGCGTTCCGGTTCGCATCGCCCGAAATGGCTACACGGGCGACCTCGGCTACGAGCTCTTCATGGACGCGAATGACAGCCTCCCCGTCTGGGACGCCCTGATGGAAAAGTCGGACGATTACAAGCTCCGCCCCGCTGGGCATATAGCCCTGGACATGGTTCGCATTGAAGCGGGGCTGGTGCTCATCGACGCGGAGTTCACCTCGGCGACTCAGGCCATGTACCCGGTTCAGCGCTCGACACCTTTCGAGCTGGGCCTGGACTGGGTGGTCAACCTGAAGAAGGACTATTTCATCGGCCAGCGTGCCCTTCGCGAAGAAGTGGCTCGGGGCAGGGCCTGGACCACGGTGGGGATTCAAGTAGATGTGGTTGCCCTGGAAGCTCTCTATGCCCGCTTCGGGATGCCGCTGATGCTTCCCTATCACTCCTGGATCGATGCCATCCCCCTGTATGCCGATGCCGGCAAGAAAAAGCAGATCGGCAAGGCCACCAGCGGAACCTGGTCACCGGTGATGAAGCGCTATGTGGCCCTGGCACGGCTCAAGCCCGAGCACGCCAAGCTGGGCAGCGGGCTCCACATCGAGATGAGCATCGAGGGCCAGCGCTTCACCGTGCCCGCCCACGTGGTAGAGACACCTTTCTTTGATCCGCCGCGCAAACGCGCGTAAACGTCCCATCCACCCCAACTCTTCA
>CAWVXN010000214.1:0-5590 GCA_963933695.1 uncultured Myxococcales bacterium
CAGGGCTAAGAGCGCCCTCCTCGCCGGTCTTGACGTTTTCCGGCAGTGAGGGGGAAGGCGTCAATGGTGTCGCGTTCTCGGGGCGAGGGCTCGTGGGCAGCTTTACAGCTTCCGGCGCACTGCTTTCGGAAAAGGGCTTCACAACGCCCGTTGGGGCGGGGCGAGAACTCGGTTTCCCGGGGTTATTGGCCTCGTCGGGGCGTAGGATCACCCAAACTACGGCGGCGAGGGCCGCGGCCAAGAGCAGGAAGCTTAAGGATTTACGCGACACGCCCACTCCCCCCCCCCACAGAATCGGTTCTTCTTCGTTCCTTCCCCGCGGCTTTCGGGCTCGTGGTTCTACGCCTTGGAGAAAGCCAGACCGCGCAGGCTGAAAGGAACAAAGGGCGCCGGAGACGAGTCAATCTCCGGCGCCCTTCCTTACCGGCCCTTAGCCGCTAGTCGTGATGGCCGTGATGGTCGTGATCCTTCTTTTTCATTTTTTCGGTGAAATCGATCACCTCCCAATTTGAAGAAGGTGCACCCTTGGGATAGTTGAGGGGGGCCGGTTGGTTGCTCGCGTAGGGGACCGAACAACTTGTATGGATCTTCTCCGGCGTTCCATTGATGTAGACCGTGAGCTTCGATCCCAGGCTCGACTCGCCGTGGGTAGTTCCGTCGATGGTGAAGCCGTTTTCTTCCGGCAGCGAAAGAACTGTTCCGTTGGTGAGGTTGATGCCCGAGTAGATCACGTTGTCATCGTCGTCATCAAACGACTTGGCGACCAACTTGACCGTCGTTGCCCCGGGGATGTCCGGGCCAATGTATTTCAAGAGGGTCGCGGCGATCTTCTTGGTGCAGATCTGCGGCTCTTCGGGTGGCTCGGTCAAGGTGATCGTCGCGCTGTCTATGCCCGGAGAGCAGACCTGGCCAGCTACTTCACCCGTGACGGTGGCCACGTTCGTGGTCTCCGCCTCGACCAGACTGGTGGCCGTGAAGCTCGCGGTGCCGCCCGCTGGGATGGTGATGCCACTGGCGATGTTACCCAGGATGTCGTCGTCGAGGCTGACATTGTCCACCGCTGACGCGTTGGGGTTGCTGATCACATAGTTGTATTCGACATCCGAGCCCAGGGCCACGCTGCCCCCATTCGTGGAGTTCAGCCCAAAGACCTGGAGCGAGCCAAATTGATCTCCCAGGTTCAGGGGCTGAGAGCAGGAAGTATGGAAGAATCCGTCTTGAATGATCTCGTCAGTGACCGCGTCCTTGATCCAGAACCCGAGCACGCTCTTGAGTTGGCCGTTGCTGCTGCAGCTCGGAATGGCTGAAGCGTCGACGGTCAGGAGGGTGCCACCCGAAACCATGGTCTGGTCCAGGTACACCTCCGAGCCGGGGGGTGCCTGCTTGCCGTCGCTCAAGATCACCCTTACCGGATTGAGGCTGGCTGTTGTCACATCAGTGCAGCCCGTCGCTGTGCTCGATTGGGTGTTGACGCTCTGGCTGCAGTCGCCTCCCGTGTAGCGGAGTTCAAGGGTCTTGACCTTGCCCAGGCAATGGGGTGCGGGGGCCAGATCGATGGAGGTGGAGCAGTCTTGATCCTCGGGGTCGGGCAGCGAAACGGTGCCTCCTTTGGTGGAAGTCACCGATGTGATCTGAACGCTGCCAAAGACCATTCCCGGACCGAGGGGCTGGGAGCACGACGTATGGAACCGATCGAGCTCGATGTTCTTGTGTTTACCCGTTGAGTTTGAGATCGTGACGTAGGTCTTGGAGCCGATCTTCTTCCGCCCGGCGTTGGCCGCGTCGACCACGATGATATCGCCCACGTGAACACCCGATTGGCTCGCGAAGACCGTCTTCCGATTCTTCTTCTTGCCCCACCAGCCCGACTTCCAGCCCCAGCGCTTGCGCTTCTTGCTGCTGACAAGGATATCCACGGGGTCTTCACCCGCGGCGCCGCCGATGCAGCGAACCTTACGGGGATTCTGGAGGTGACTGCTCGCATCGCAGCCCAAGCCGGTGTACTGGAAGCTGAAGGAAGTGAGTTTTCCTTCGCATGCGTCCCCGGTCACGTCCGGCTGCTGAACAACGCAGCCTTCCTTTTCAACCGAAAGCGTGCATTGGGGGCCGGGCGGGTCCAAGGGACCCAGGCAGGTGCCGGGGGCATCCAATCCCGCTTGCCCGGCGACCGACGCCAAATTGTTGTTGACCGCTCCCGGCAAAAGCGGGGAATGGATATACAGAAGCTTGGAGGACTCACCATTCAGGATGGGGGATGGAAAATCCCAGGAGACGGCTCCGTTGAAGAAGGTCGGCGCGATTGGAGCAGTGCCTCCAGATGAGGAAATGTGACCCGCATCCGTGACCTGAGCCAGGTCGACGGCAATTTCAAAGTTTAGGAGCGAGGGAACAAAGGCACTGCTGCCCCCCGCGTGAGTGACCTTGTAGATGTAGGTGTTGTTGCCCAGCAAGGGGAGCGGGTTGTTCGGATTACCCGGAAGCCAAACTTCGGTCTCGACGCCGGCGGTGTAGCAGGGTTGTGCGCAGACTCCTGGGAAGCCGTTGGGCTCGATGAGATCCGAGCTACTCGAGTAGTCGGGTCCCGACCAGGCCGGAGAGGCCAACAAAAGCACTGTCATGAAGGTAAAAAACACGGAGGAGGAACGAGTTTGACGCATCATGTATTCCCTTTCCTAGGGCGCGTATCGAAGTGATCAGGCTGTACGGCGGACTCTCATAGAGGGCAAAGGCCTTCTGTGATTGCTTCGCGGGTCATCGCTTTAACGTTAAATTTGGGGTCGATATCCTTAGTACTCAGCAGAGTTGCTTATAGGTGCTCATGGATGGGCAATGGATGAGCAATGGATGAGCAATGGATGTGCTTGTCGATGTGCTGTTGGAGCCGCCGCTTCAAATTGGAATATGCAGCTAGCAAGAAACTAAGATGCAAATATGAGGCCAAAACACCGCGAAGTCAAATGGTAAATTAAATCAAGACATAGCAGCAATACTTGATTGGATACGAGGATAAAAATACCTAAATTACGAATTAACTTACCGTATCACGGTAAAATTATTCCATATGTGGGCATAAATGCCCACGGAATTCAATTTTATAGAACAAGGGTTTTATTTCTGTGGCGGATTGGATTGGGCTAAAAAAGACCCATCATTGATGTTCCGGATCGTGTTTCTCCTGGGTGCGAGTGGGGTTTCATGGGGGCAGCCGCTTGGTCGACCCCACGCCAGGGAGTCGACCAAGTCGCCAGGGGCAGTTCCGGGAGACGGTTTTCGAGTGTTGAATGGGCTGGTCCCGCCGGGTAGTATCCGCCGTTCCTCAGTCCTGGCCGGCCGGTTCTGGGACTCAATTACCAAGGCGGATGCCCATGGGCGTTCCCCTGTCGACGGAGTGTAGAGATGAGCGCAGACGCGCTGAAAGATCGAAAAGATGCGCTGGAGAATGAGTTCTTCGCACGCCAAAATGCCAAGGCCCGGGAGGCCTTCCAAGCGAACCTCGCCGAGCAGGAGACTCGAGAGGCCCTAGCCGCTGCGCTGGGAATCTCCGAGGCGAGTGTCCTCGACGGCCTGGTGCGGGTGGGCATCACGGCGGAAACCCTGGCCGCCCTGGCAATGATTCCGCTGGTCGCCGTGGCATGGGCAGACGGGAAACTCGACGAAGCCGAGCGCAAGGCCATAGAGAGAGCGGCCGACGAGGCGAATGTGACCGACGACCATCGGACCCTCCTTGCGGGTTGGCTGAGCGCCCCACCGGAGGCCGGCCTTCTCGACGCCTGGAAGCAATACGCCGAGAGCCTGGCTCAAGAGATGGATGCCGCCGCCTGTGATGCGCTCCGCAGCCGAATCCTCGGCGGAGCCCGGCAGGTGGCCGAGTCGGCCGGTGGCTTTCTGGGTGTAGGGAACAAGATCTCAACGAGCGAGGCCGGCGTGCTGGCCGAGTTGGAGGCGTGCTTCACGCAGTGAGGCGGGGCAGGACTTCCGGCCTCGGAGTGGCCGTTGATTCCGTTCTCAACCGCTGCCTCAAGCCGGGTCTAGGCGCCGTCCGCATCGCCCGCTGGCCCGTCCTGTTGCTCCCGGGAAAGTCGCTTGCGGATATCCTCGCGCAGGGCCTGCTTGGCCACCTTGCCCCCTGAGTTCCGGGGCAGTGCGTCGAGCACCACCAGACGTTCGGGCAGGGTTTCCTTGGAAACCGCCCGGGCCCTGAGTTCGTCGATGAGCGCCTCGAGTGTTAATTCGGGCATGCCCTCTTTCAGTTCGACGTACACGCAGACGCGTTCGCCGAAAACCCGGTCCGGCATGGCGACCGCCGCGGCCAGGGCCACCGAGGGGTGTTCGGCCACCTGCTCTTCGACTGCGGGTCCGCTGATGTTCTTGCCCCCGCGAATGATGAAATCGTCGAGTCGGCCCCCCACGATCAGGTAGCCGTCGGCGTCGATCTCTACGTGATCGCCGAGCATCATCCAGCCATCCTCGCGGATCAGTTCGGCGTTGGCTTCGGCCACCGTCGCCGGGTCGCCGTAATACCCCCTTGAAAGTGTCGGTCCCTTGCAGCCTGGGCGCCCCCGGCCGCTCTCGGTGACGTCCTTTCCCGCCTCGTCGAAGAGTCGGATATTCATCGAGGGCACCGGCCGTCCGGCGGTGCCCAGGCGTTTTTCCCGGCTGTCCTGGAGTGTCGTGGCACTGACCGCGCCGGTTTCATTCGATCCGTAGAACTGCAGCACAGCGGCTCCGGTCCTGTCCTCGAAAGCTGCGGCGCGTTCGTAAGGGACAGCCTCGCCCCCCGTGAAGAGCACGCGCAGGGATCTCAATGAATGACTTTGCTCTTCGAAGGCCTGGAGCATCATGATGAACTGGGTGCTGACGGCGGCCAGAACCGTGACCCGGTGCCGGTCGATGAGTTCGAGAGCCTCGGTGGCGCCGAATCGGGACATGACGACGCAGGGGACCCCCAGCAGGCTGGGAGTTACGTGGCTGGTCCAGATTCCGAACCCGAAAGGGGCGGGCACGACGCTCATGAAAACGTCCTTTGCCGAGAGTTGGCCCGCCTCCACGGCCAGGGCGTGGAAGGCTTGCCAGCGGGCTTGGTCGTGGGTCACGCATTTGGGCATGCCGGTTGTGCCCGAGGTCGAGTTCAAGAGAAAGAGTTCATTCGCCGCCCTGGGTCGGGGGAGGGCGTGGGGGGACGGGGATTCTGGGGCCAGTGCCCCATTGATCCGAATTGGTTCGCCCGGCAGAAGTTCTCCCTCGGTTGTCAGATGATGAACCCGGGGCAGGCCCCGCTCGGCCCCGGACTCCACGAATTCGGCCAGGGCGAGGCCGTCGTGAGAAGGTCGGCTGATGAACGCGCTGGCCTGGCTCAAGCCAAGTAGGTGCTCGATTTCTTTTCGCCCGGCCCGGGGGCCGATGCCCACCGCCACGAGCCCGGCCATCTCGCAACCGGTCAGAGCAATATGAACGCCGGGCCCATCGGGCAGTAGAAAGGCGACTCGTTCGCCTCGGGGCAAGCCCAGGCCGTTGGCGAGCAGATCGGCAAGGCGTTCCGATGCCGCGTGGTATTGGCGCCAAGTCAGGGGCGGGCCGGCGCCCAGGTAGG
>CAWVXN010000215.1:0-5561 GCA_963933695.1 uncultured Myxococcales bacterium
GGAACTGCGCCGGCGGCCCGGGAACAAAGACGGCGGCTGGAGAATCAAGGCCCCGGCTCCAGAGCCGAGGCGGCGGATCGGGCTCCGGGTTATCCTCAAGAATCACCCTCGGCCTGCGGGCACGCTGAATAAAAAGAGAGCCATGGAACTCGACCACATCTACATCAAGGGCGCCCGGGAACACAACCTCAAGAACATTGACGTTCGCATCCCCAAAAAAAAGCTCGTGGTCATGACCGGCGTGTCCGGCTCTGGGAAATCCTCCCTCGCCTTCGACACCCTCTACGCCGAAGGCCAACGTCGTTACGTGGAATCCCTCTCGGCCTACGCCCGGCAATTTCTCGGCCAGATGGAGAAGCCCCGTTACGAAACCATTCGCGGGCTCTCCCCAACCATCTCCATCGAGCAAAAAACCACGGGCAACAACCCGCGCTCGACCGTGGGCACCATCACCGAAATCGCCGACTACCTAAGGGTTCTGTACGCACGCATTGGTATCCAGCACTGCCACCAGTGCGGCGACCCGGTGGCCGGGCAGAGCGCCGAACAAATTGCCCGGGAAATACTTTCCGGAGAAAAAGGCAGCCGCCTGACTCTGCTGGCTCCGCTCCTGGTCAACCGCAAGGGCGAGTTCCGGGAACTCCTCACCGAGGCGCGGCGGGCGGGATGGATCCGACTGCGCGTCGACGGCGAGATCGTTGAGAGCGACGAACTGGAAAGCCTGGACAAAAGACGGAAGCACACCGTGGAGGCCGTGATCGATCGCATCGTCGTCCGCCCCGGCCTGAGAGCGCGGGTCACCGACTCGGTAGAGACGGCACTGCGCGTTGGCGCGGGAACCCTCATTGTGACCGAGGGCAAACGCGACAGGACCTTCACCGAGAGCGCCGCTTGCTCACACTGCCGAATCTCTTTCCCGGAACTCACCCCCCAAGCTTTTTCTTTCAACTCGCCCCAGGGCATGTGCGACGACTGCAATGGCCTGGGCACGCGCTTCGAGTTCGACGCGGCCCTCGTCGTACCCGATGAAACCCTGAGCATCGAAGAGGGCGCAGTCAAACCCTGGGGAGAGAAAACCTCGGAGAAATCGGGCTGGGGGGCCAATTACCGACGCCAGTTGATGGAGCAACTCGGTATCAATGCCAACCGCCCCTGGCACAAGCTTCCCCAAAAAAAACGCGACATCCTGCTCGAGGGCACCGACGCCCGGAAATTCAAAATCGCCTGGGAAAACCGCTCGGGCAAGGGCCACTTCGACGTCACCTGGGAGGGCGTGCTGCCGCGATTGCTTCGCCGCTTCAAGGAAACCCGAAGCGAGGGCATGAAGCGCTGGTACAGCCAGTTCATCGCCAACACGCGCTGCACCACCTGCGACGGCCGGCGACTACGAGCCGAAAGCGCGGCGGTGCAGGTGGGCGAGCGAAGCATTGTCGATATCTCTGCCCTCACCGTGACCGAAACCCGGGCGTTCTTTGCGGGCCTGGGCTTAAAGGGTGCGGATCGCGAAATCGCCAGCGAAGTCCTCAAGGAGATTCGGGCCCGGTTGAGCTTTCTTGAATCCGTGGGGCTGGGCTACCTCTCCCTGGATCGTGCCGGACCGAGCCTTTCGGGAGGCGAATCCCAACGCATTCGCCTGGCCAGCCAGGTGGGCTCGGAACTCACCGGCGTGATCTATATCCTCGACGAACCCTCGATTGGTCTGCACCAACGCGACAACCGAAGGCTCCTGGACACTCTCATCCGCATGCGCGATGTCGGGAATACCGTTGTGGTGGTCGAACACGACGAGGAGACGATCCGATGTGCCGACCACGTCATCGATTTCGGACCCGCCGCAGGCGTGCTGGGCGGAGCCATCGTCCACGCGGGCACCCCGAAGAGCCTCGAGAGAAATCGAAAGTCACTCACCGGTGACTACCTGTCCGGGCGGCGATCCATCGCGGTCCCCCCGCAACGGCGGACCGCCAGCGGAGCGGTCAAAATCCTGGGCGCCCGGGAAAACAACCTGCGCGACGTGGACGTGGAAATTCCCCTGGGCGTGATGACGGCGATTACGGGTGTCTCGGGCGCCGGAAAATCCTCTCTCGTCAACGCGATTCTCTTCCCGGCGCTCGCGCGCAAGCTGCACGCCTCCAACCGACGAGTCGGGGCACACCGGCGCATTTCGGGTCTCGGCAGCCTCGACAAGGTCATCGACATCGATCAGCGGCCCATCGGGCGCACCCCCCGCAGCAACCCGGTCACCTACATCAAGGTCTTCGACGAAATTCGCCGCTACTTCTCGCAACTTCCCGAAGCCCGACTCAACGGTTACAAACCCGGGCGCTTCTCATTCAACGTCAAGGGCGGACGCTGCGAAACCTGCGAGGGCGATGGCGTTCGCAAGATCGAGATGCACTTTCTCGCCGATGTGTTCGTGCGCTGCGAAGAATGCCAGGGGAAACGTTTCAATGAAGCCACTCTGGCTGTGCGCTACAAGGGGCTTTCCATCGCCGATGTTCTCGAACTGACCGTCCGGGAAGCGCTTCAGATTTTCGCCAATCATCCGAAGGTCGCCGGCCCCCTGGGCATGCTCGAACGCGTTGGCCTCGACTACCTCCACCTCGGCCAGCCCTCCCCCACCCTCTCGGGGGGCGAAGCCCAGCGCATTAAACTCGCTCGAGAGCTCGCCAAGCGCGCCACCGGGCGGACCCTCTATATCCTGGACGAACCCACAACCGGGCTTCACTTTGAGGATGTGCGCCGGCTCGTCGAAGTCCTCAACCAACTCGTGGAAGCGGGCAACTCGGTGCTGGTCATCGAACACAACCTCGATGTCATCAAGACCGCCGATTGGATTATCGATCTGGGCCCCGATGGCGGACCCGGCGGCGGCGAGATCATCGCCGTGGGCACCCCCGAGGACGTGGCACGGGAACGGAATTCCCAGACCGGGCGCTACCTCGCCCAACTCCTGAAGAGACCCAAAAAACGCGCGGGGCGTAAAGGCTCTGCCGCCAAGGCCCCCAAGTCCCGAGCCCAGCCGAAAGCCAAGAAAGTCCGGACCGCCAAGCCCCCGACTACCCAGCCCAGAACTGCCAAGTCCAAGACCCCCAAGTCCCGCGCCAGGAAGGTCGCGCGGTAAAATTCACGAGGAGAAGCCGCGCTGGCTTCAGCCGGATTCCGGGCCCGCCTGGGCCCAGTCAAGAAGGGAAGTGTTCTGCTCCCGAGGATAGGCGTGGGAGAGATCGGCGATCTCCACCCAATCCAGATCGGCCCCCGCATCCTCCAGAACCGAAGCACCCTCCCGGGCCATTTGCACGGGAAACATCCAATCCAGGGCTCCGTGAATCCAGCGAATCCTTCGGCCCGCTGCCCGGCCGAGATTTCCGTTGTTGAAATTTTCCGGGTGCAGCACGCCGGCGACCGGGGCCAGGGCGGTAAAGCGCGAGGCCTCGCGAAGACCGTGGAGCAGCGCATACGTCCCCCCATCGGAAAGCCCCGTCAGGAGGCGGCAGCGCGCATCCACGTTCCAGCGCTCCTCGACGTAATCGAGCATGGACTCCAGGGCGGGGCCATCGTGATCCGGTCCGTTCATGGACCAGGTATTCGCCTGGGCCGTGGGCGCCAGGAGCAGCCAGCCCCGGGTGCGCGCCTCCCGGAGCCACGTCCAGAGAAAGTCCCCGCCGTGACCGAATCCTCCGTGGAGCGCCACAACCAGGGGCCAGGACTTGGCCTCGTCGTAATCCTCGGGCACGAAGAGACTGAACCCGCCACGCTGGTTCGGTTCATTGCTGGCATTGAACACATCCGCCCGGGCGCCCGGAGCCTGCACGGGCGCGAGCGGCACCCGCCGGGACTCGGCCTCGAGGAAATAGCGGTCGAAAGCCGGCAGGATTGCTCGCAGGGGAAAGACGCTCGCCTGGGCACGGCAGTGGGCATGAAGGGCACTCATGACTCCCTCAATGCCGCTGCCCGCCCCGGCGGAATCCTCTTGTCCACCGAGAAAGAGCGCGGTCCCGCGCGCGGCGTGGCGCGCCGAAGCAAGCAGGGCTTCGGCGAAATCCGCGAGTTCAGCCGGAGATGCCCAAGTGGCGGTCTCCTTGAGGGCGGCGTCGAGCCGGGCTGCTCGGGGGCGCAGGGCTTCGCGCAGAGAGGCCAACCGGGGCGGGTGAAGTTGCCGCTGGATAGCATCGAACGCGACCAAAACCGCCAACAGGGCTGGACCCAATCGCCCCACCGAATCCTCGAAGGACGCGTCACCCGGGGAATTTGCATCATCAGCCACGCCCCAACGCTACCCAAACCCATGGCCCCAGGCCGCCCGGGCACTCGACCCGATGGGCACTCGACCCGATGGCTCCTCGGATGGGCTGGGGTATGCTCTTCGGCCATCAGGAGCCACGACACCCACATCGACCTTGGCCCAGGCGCCGAGCGACTTCGAAAGGAATCACGATGAAACGCTGGATCACCGCCCGTATTCAGGGGCGAACCCTTGCTCTCTCGCTGGCCATCCCTGTGGTACTCGGAGCCTTTTTGGCGAGTGATGCCTTGGCCAAGGCGCCGAAGACCGACGACGACAAGACCCTTTACTTCATCGGCATGGTGATCAGCGGTCAGCCCCCCTTCTCGGCCCTGCGGCCCGAAGAAGTCGACATGGTCGCCCAGGGCTTGAAGGATTCCCTGGCGGATAAAACCGTCGAACTCGACCCCGAGGAATACGGCAGCAAGGTCCAGACATTCATCCAGGGCCGCATGGCTGAACAGGTCCAGAAGCAGAAGGCCGCCGGTGAGGCTTACCTCGCCGAGAAAGCCGCCAGCGACGGCGCGAAGAAAACCGAATCAGGCCTAATCATTATCGAGAGCGAGCCGGGCGAAGGTGATTCTCCCAAGGCCACGGATACCGTACGAGTCCACTACCACGGCATGCTCGCCGATGGCACGGTCTTCGACAGTTCGGTGGACCGGGGCGAGCCCGTGGAGTTTCCATTGAACCGTGTGATTCCCTGTTGGACCGAAGGCGTCACCATGATGAAGCCGGGGGGCAAAGCCCAGCTGATCTGCCCCGCGGAAATCGCCTATGGGGATCAGGGCGCGCCGCCCACCATTCCGGGTGGAGCCACGCTGACCTTTGATGTTGAACTCATCGAGATTGTGCCGGCCCTCTAAGGGCGGTCGTCTAAGGGCGGCCCTCTAAGGGTATCGCCACGGGTCCGCGGGCCGCCTCGTTTTCCAGGGGTGGCCCGTTTTCCAGAGGGGGTCCGTTTTCCAGAGGTGGCCCTTTGTCCAGAGGTGGCCCTTTGTCCAGAGGAGGTCCGTCGTCCGGCCCGGGACACGGGTCTAGCCCCCCGGGCCTCTAGGCGCTCTCCTCCTCGTCTTGCCCTTCGTGCTTGTCTTCGCGAAAGCGCCCCTCGAAGCGGGCGTTGGCGTCGCGCAGGGCGCGCTCGGGATCCACGCCCAGAGCCCGAGCCAGAGCGACGGCGGCAAACAGCGCGTCCCCCAATTCTTCCCCCGCGGCCTCGGGCTCGGCGGGAAGATCCAGGAACCGCTGGGCCAGTTCCGCCTTGAGGGCCTCGGCG
>CAWVXN010000216.1:0-5547 GCA_963933695.1 uncultured Myxococcales bacterium
CGGGCGGCTGCCCGGGATGGAGGATTTCGACACCGGCGATCTCGGCGAAGACCTGAAAAAAATGCTTCGCAGTTATATCCAGGCCTTCAACGCCACGGCGCTTTCGGCGGTCCTGCCGAGCCTGGCCGGCGAGCGCGCCCACAATCCCGAACTCGCCAAAGTCTTCGAGCCGGTCAGCTTGGCCCGCCGAGGTCCGCTGATTCGCGCCTTCGAGCGCGCCGTGGCCCGGGGCGAAATTTCTCCTGATGTGGATTTGGATCTGGCTGGCGACCTGGTGGTCGGGCCGATTGCGGTTTGCCTCTTCTTCAAGGGCGGGCGGCTGAATTCTCGGGTCGTGGGCCCCATGGTCGATCTGGCCCTGTCGGGGATTCGAAGCCAGGGTTCGCCGGCGGGAGACGTTCCCTAGGCGGAAGCAGACGCGACGCGTTTGCGGAGTTCGAACTTGGTGACCTTGCCCATGGCGTTGGCGGGCAATGCGTCAAGGATCTCCACCCGGCGCGGCACCTTGTAGTTCGCCATGTTTTCCCGGCACCAGGCGATGACGCTTTCGGGGCTGAGGGTGGGGGCGCTCTCGGGAGTGGCGACCACGAATGCCATGCCCACTTCGCCCATTCGTTCGTCGGGTATGCCGATCACCGCCACCTGGGCGAACAGGCCGCTGTCGTACATCATCTTCTCGATCTCCGCGGGGTAACAATTGAGCCCTCCCATGATGTACATGTCCTTGATGCGGTCGGTTATTTTCAGGTAGCCGCGTTCGTCCATTTCCGCGACATCGCCCGTGTGGAGCCAGCCGTCGGCATCAATGGCTTTTTGGGTTTCGGACTCGTCTCCGAAATAGCCGCGCATGATGTTGTAGCCCCGAACGATCACTTCGCCGGGCTTGCCTCGGGGCACTTCCTGACCCGCTTCGTCGATGCACTGGACCTCGATGCCCGGGATGGCGCGTCCCGAGGTGGTCGCGATGGTCTCGGGGTCGTCGTCGAAGCGGCACATGCTCACGATGCCGCAAGACTCGGTCAGCCCATAACCGGTGATGATGGTCTCGAACCCGAGTTCGTCCCGCATGCGGCGGATCAGTTCCACGGGGGTCGGCGCGGCGCCGGTGACCGCCAGGCGCAGGCAGGAAAGATCGTG
The DNA here is from genome assembly GCA_963933695.1 of uncultured Myxococcales bacterium. Lineage (GTDB taxonomy): Bacteria > Myxococcota_A > UBA9160 > UBA9160 > UBA4427 > JAZXM01. Next base: position 1,138 of record CAWVXN010000216.1, read on the forward strand.
CGCGCTGCGCTCGGGATGCGCGAGAATCGATTGGTAGATGGTGGGGGGGCCGGGCAATACGCTGATGCGATCCCGGCCGACCCGGGCGAGAACTTCGGGGATCTCAAAGGTCAGTTGGGGCAGGGCGGTGGCGCCGCGCATCAGGCAGGCCAACCAACCCGCCTTGTAGCCAAAGGAATGAAAGAAGGGGTTGATGATCAGGTAGCGATCGCCCTTGCGCAGTCCAACGACCTCACTCCAGGCCTCGAAGCCCCGGATATTCTGGCCGTGGGCGGTCATCACGCCCTTGGGTCGCCCGGTGGTGCCCGAGGTGAAGATCAGGTCCGAAAGATCATCGGGCCCGACGGCTTCCAGTCGGGCTTGGGCCTCGGCTTTGTCCACCGCTTGGCCCGCGTCCAGAAACTCGCGCCAGGGCACCGCGCCCTCGGGTTCGCCCCGCAAGGCGATGATGGTCCGGAGTTCGGGGAGCTCCTCCCGGGCAATTTGCTGGACGTAGTTCACTCCCAGGAACTCGCCCAGGGTGCAGAGCCAACGCGCGCCGCTCTTGCCCAGGATATAGGCGGCCTCGGGGCCCTTCATTCGGGTATTCAGGGTGACGAGCACGCCCCCCGCGCTCTGGAGTCCAATGGCGGCCACCACCCACTCGTGAATATTCGGCGCCCAGATGCCCACGCGATCGCCGGGGGCGAGGCCCGCGGCCAGGAAGGCTCGAGCGGCCTCCAGTCCGGCCGACGCGAGGCCGTCAAAATCGAGGTGAGTCTCGCCGTCCTCCAGGGCAGAAAGGCTTCCGAAGCGCTGGGCCGCGCCCTGCACCAGGCGGGGAATCGTTTGTTCCAAGAGGTTCTCCAGGGTGGGGCAGCCCGGGGTGTGCCGCCCTTGTTTCGACACGCATCGTATCGTAACGTCAAAGGCGCTTCCAGCGGTGAGGCGGCCGGGCGTGATCCGTGCACGGTCAACGACGAGCCTCGGTGCGCGGCCCGTTTTTCGGGCTTGGGCGCTTCTTCTCTCTCCAGGCAGGCAACCCATGAACACGCGCTTCAGCGAAGAGGACGAGGTCTTCCGCGGCGAGATCGCGGGCTGGCTGGCCGAGAACCTGATCGGTGAATTCGCCGGACTACGGGGGCGGGGTGGCCCTGGGGACGATCACGCCCTGATCGACGAACGCAAGGCCTGGGAGCGCAGGCTTGGCGAGGCGGGCTGGATCGGCATCGGTTTGCCCGCATCGGTGGGCGGCCGCGATCTTCCCCTCAGTCAACAGGTGATTTTTTATGAGGAGTACGCTCGCGCCAAGGGGCCGGGCCGGATGGGGCATATCGGCGAGGGACTTCTGGCACCCACCCTTGTGCATTTTGGGAGTGAAGCCCAGCGGAAGCGTTTTCTTCCGGGCATTCTCGATGGAAGCGCGATCTGGTGTCAGGGCTACTCCGAGCCCGGCGCGGGCAGCGACCTCGCCAATGTTCAAACCCGTGCGGAGCTCGGGGCCGACGGCTGGCGCATCAACGGGCAGAAGGTTTGGACCTCGGGTGCGGCATGGTCGGATTGGTGTTTCGTGGTCTGCCGGACCGACGGCGACCCGTCATCCCGTCATCGGGGCCTTTCGTACATTCTTTGCCCCATGGATCAGCCCGGGGTTGAGATTCGTCCCATCGTGCAGATGACCGGAGATGCGGAATTCAGCGAGGTGTTCTTCAGCGATGCCTCGGCGGATATCGAGAGTGTTGTGGGCGGCGTAGGCGCCGGGTGGAAGGTCGCTATGGGCACCCTGGCTTTTGAACGCGGTGCCTCGACCCTTGGCCAGCAGATGAATTTCCAGAATGAACTCGACGAGATCATCGCTCTGGCCAAGGCGAACGGACGCGGGCGCGATCCGCTGATCCGCCAGCGCATCGCCCAGGCGTGGATCGGCTTGCGAATCCAGCGCTACAACGCCCTGCGCACGCTCTCGGCCGAAGGCGACGCCGACCCTGGCCGCGCGGGCATGATTACCAAGCTCTTCTGGGCGAATTGGCACCGAGATCTTGGCAAGCTCGCGATGGATGTCATGGGCCCCGAAGCCGAGATTGCCGAGGGCGCCCCCTATGCGCTCAGCCGCTTGCAGCGCATGTATCTATTTACGCGCTCGGACACCATCTATGCCGGATCGAACGAGATCCAGCGCAATATCATCAGCGAGCGCGCTTTGGGAATGCCCCGGGAACCCAGGCCGACCTGATCCCGGATCCGCGGCTCATTCAGTCCTCTACCAGAACCGCCTACGATACGCGCACCGCTTACGATAAGAGCAGCACCTGCAAGTAACGCCTAGCTCATTGATTGTCTTCAGCGAAACCTTTATGGAACGTCCAGGGAGAGCCATGCCCCCCTCACTGCCCCCCTCATCCCCCCCCTCGCTGCCCCCCTATCCGGAAGCACACGATCTTCTCGCGGGCAAAAGAGTTCTGGTGACCGCGGCCGCCGGTGCGGGCATTGGCTTTGCGGTGGCTCGTCGCTGTGTGGAAGAGGGCGCCCAGGTCTTTATCAGTGATGTTCACGAAAGGCGCACGGCTGAAGCCTCCGAGGCTCTGGCCGAAATCGCGGGAGCGCCGGTTCCCCACCGTCTTTGCAATGTCACCGACGAGGAGCAGGTACAGGCGTTGGTTCAGGATGCCGCGGACCAGCTTGGGGGCATCGATGTCGTCATCAACAATGCAGGTCTGGGCGGAACCTGCGATCTGGTGGACATGCAGGATGACGAGTGGTTTCGGGTGATCGATGTGACGCTTCACAGCGTTTTTCGCATGACCCGGGCGGTGCTGCCCCGGATGATCGAGCAGGGCAGGGGTGTCATTGTCAACAATGCCTCGGTGCTCGGCTGGCGCGCCCAGGCCGGGCAATCTCACTACGCCGCCGCCAAGGCGGGTGTGATGGCACTGACGCGTTGCGCGGCCCTGGAAGTGGCCGATAAGGGGATTCGTATCAATGCGGTTTCGCCGAGCTTTGCCGCCCATCCCTTCCTGGTGAAAACCACGCCCGCCGAGGAACTCGCGGCCCTCGAAGCCCGGGAAGCCTACGGGCGCGGGGCGGCGCCCTGGGAGGTGGCCAATGTCATGGTCTTCCTGGCCAGTGACTATTCCTCCTACATGACCGGCGAAGTGGTTTCGGTTTCAAGCCAGCACGCCTGAGCGCGCGGCGAGGGCGTTGAAGCGAAAATATTGATTCGGCCCGAGTACCCCGGACTGAAACGCGCACCCGGAAATCCATGAAGACAAAAGAATCAAGGAGAAGAACGCGATGCTCGAAGGAAAAGTGATCGCCGTGGCCGGCGTTGGCGACGGGCTTGGGCGCGAGGTGGCCCAAGTGGCCCTGCGCGACGGGGCAAATGTAGTGGTCGGCGCACGCAGCGCCGAAAAACTTGAATCCATTGCCAAGGAGCTCGATCCCTCGGGCGAGCGGATAGTGGCTTGCGCCACGGACATCCTTGAACCCGGAAGCTGCGATGCCCTGATGGCTGCCGCTGCGGATCGCTTTGGTGGGCTGGATGCCCTGGTCAGCGTGGCTGCTCTAGACACCCTCTTTGGCAATCTGGCCAGTACCTCAGCCGAGGATTGGACCCGGGCCATGGAGACCAATGTCATGGGCACGTTGAATTGTGTGCGCGCCGCGGTTCCCCACCTCAAGACCCGGGGCGGCGGCTCGGTGGTTCTGGTGGGCTCGCGTTCCCAATGGTTCCCGCCGGATCAACCCCAGATCGCCTATGCGTCGTCCAAGGGCGCGTTGCTTTCGGCCATGTATCACCTGGTACGCGAACTCGGTCCGGACAAGATTCGTGTCAACATGGTGGTGCCCACCTGGATGTGGGGCCCCCCCGTGCAGATGTACGTCAAGTGGCAGGCCAGCGAGCGGGGTGTCGAAGAGCAGGACGTGATCGACGAGATCACCTCGGGCATGCCCCTGGGCGAAGAGATTCCCACGGATGACGACGTCGCCGAAGCGATTGGTTTCTTCTGTTCGGATCGCTCGCGCATGGTGACTGGAGAGACCCTTCAGGTGCACGCCGGGGAAAATCTACGTTGATCTCCCGCTGCGCCAAGCCGGAGCCCGCCAGGGCCCCCGGCACGGGCACCCCATCGGAGAGCCGCTGGCGCGTTGGGGGCATCTGAAAACTCCTAGGCATCAAGTCCCATGAACGCCGCCATGTTGCCGCGATAGAAGGCCGCCATGGTCGCGGGGCTGCAGTCCGTCATCGTGGCCTCGAACTTGGCGACAGTCATCGCGACGGCCATTGAGACGGCCATTGCGAAAGCCATCGCGACGGCCATTGCGACGGCCATCGCGCCAGTCATCACGCCAGTCATCGCGCCAGTCATCGCGCGAATGACTGGGACAAGCCCCTCGGTTTAGAAACCGTTTGAATGAGCGCTCTGTAAGCTA
>CAWVXN010000217.1:0-5539 GCA_963933695.1 uncultured Myxococcales bacterium
CGACGAACGATTTCTTGCGAAGGTGGAAGCCCAAGTCGAAGAGGCCACGGCTCAGGGTGCTCGACTGTTGACCGGCGGCCAGCGGCCCGAATCGCCCACGGGCGGAGCCTTTTATGTTCCGGCCGTGCTGAGTGGAGTGGATCACTCCATGCGGATCATGCGGGAGGAAACTTTCGGCCCGGCGATTCCGCTGATGGAGTACGACGCTTTCGATGAGGCCATCGCCCTGGCCAACGATTCGCAGTTCGGCCTGGGCGCGAGCCTTCTCAGCAGCGATCCCCAGCGGATCAAGCGCTTCTTTCAAGGGGTTCAGGCCGGGACCATCTGGATCAACGATCCGCTGACAGACAACTACGCCGGGCCCTTTGGCGGCATGCGGCTCTCGGGAGGTTCGCGGGAACTGGGCCAGGAGGGTCTCGACGAGTTTCGCACCACCAAACATGTCCATTGGGATTTCAGCACCGAGCCCAAGGACTTCTGGTACCCCTATGACTGAGGCAGAGATGATTGAGACAGACATGATTGAGCTGGGGCCACGAAAAAACTCTCCGTGCGCATCACGGATTCGGAAGAAGGTGTTTCAAACTTATCAGGTGATTTGAACCCAGGAAAAGTGAAAAGAGGAGAATATGGACTGGTACCTCGAAGCGCTCAAAAAATACGCTGTGTTCGAAGGACGGTCTCGTCGCAAGGAGTATTGGTTCTTCGGATTGTTCAATGCGATCTTCAGCGTTGTTCTCGTGATTGCGGATGTTTTTTTCGGGACTTCCGGAGGCGTTTCGAGCCCGGGTCTTTTGAGTGGCGTCTATACCCTGGGCGTATTCCTGCCCGCGCTTGCTGTTCTCGTGCGGCGGCTGCACGACACGAATCGCAGCGGTTGGTGGGTTTTGATCAGCTTCCTTCCGCTGATCGGCGTCCTCGTGCTCCTGTTCTTTAGCCTTCAGGAGGGCGAAGCCGGGGAAAACCAATACGGCGCAAGCCCCAAGGCCCGCGCCGCCTAGTCGCGCGGCGGCGTGTCCCCGGCGCCCCAATGTTCGGAGTTTGAGTTCTGCTGGATCCGCTCTTGTACAAAATCAAAAGTTTGTACAATCGCTGCCGGTTCAATTGAGAGGAGTCCAGCTGTGTCGAATCCGAGCCCCCAGGATCCGCCCATTGTCTTCGAGCCCCGGAGCGGCGAGGGGTGGCGGGATCCCTTTCCCATGTACCGGGCCCTGCGCGATCTGGATCCGGTTCACCGTTTCGAAAATGATCGGGGTGAATTCTGGGCGCTTTCGCGTTTCGGCGACGTGCTCGCTGCTGCGGTGGATGCCGAAACTTTTTCCTCGGCCCGGGGGCTGACCATCGCCTACGGCGAGATGGAGGAAATGGATCTCGAATCGCCCATCGTGATGATGGACCCACCGGACCACACCCAACTCCGAAAGCTGGCCATCAAGCGTTTTACCCCGAAGCAGGTGCTGGCCATCGAGCCCGCTCTTCGCGCATTCGTGGTGGAGCGGGTGGAGCGACTCCGGGAAGCAGGCGAGGGCGATATCGTCGTGGAACTCTTCAAGCCCCTACCAAGCCTGGTTGTGGGCCATTTCCTGGGCGTTCCCCGATCCGAGCAGTCGCTGTTTGACGGTTGGACAGACGCCATTGTCGCAGCCAATGCCGATGGCGATATCACTTCCTCGGGTGCCGCCCTGGGAGAACTCATCGGCTATTTCAGCAAACACATGGAGCGCGTTAAGAAAAATCCAGGCGAAGATGTGATCTCTGCATTGGTCCAGGCGAGACCCGGGGGCCAGGAGGTCTCCGCTGCGTGGATCCTGGGCTTTGCCTTCACCATGGTGACCGGCGGCAACGATACAACCACGGGTCTCCTCAGTGGAGCCGCCGAGCAGATGAGCCGGCACCCCGACCAGAAGAAATTCCTCGCCGAGGACCCCGGGCGTATCCCGGCCGCCATCGAGGAGTTCTTGCGCATCAGTTCGCCGGTCCAGGGCCTTGCCCGGATGACGACTCGCGAAGTGACCATCGAGGGCGTAACGATTCCGGCGGATCGCAAGGTCATGCTCCTCTATGGGTCGGCGAATGTGGATGAACGGGAATTCGGTCCCGATGCGGGTGTTTGCGACGTGACACGCAAGATCCGTCGCCACGTTGCCCTGAGCTACGGACCCCATCATTGCATCGGCGCGGCGACGGTCCGCTTGCAGTCACGGATTGCCCTGGAAGAATTGCTTGCTCGATGTCCGGACTTCAGCGTCGATTATGCCAAGGGTGAGTTCGCAAAGGGCAACTACGTCCGGCGCTATGCCTCCATGCCGTTCACCGCGAAGAGTACCGAATAGTGCCGGACGCCTGGGTGCGCGTGGTTGAACTCAATGCGGAACTCGAAGGAGTCGCCGAACTGGCCGAGCGCCGGACTCGATCTGATCTCCGCGCAGTTAAAGAGGTTCGCGGTAATCCGCCCATGGCGGCTTGGTTCTCCCGGACGAAATGGGGATTCAGCCCGCGCTGAAGGGTGCGTGTCATTGAGAGAGGAGGACGCAACAATGAATTCGGTTGCAATTTTCTGCACCGCTATGGGCATTGTCTATGTGGTCTCTCGGCTGCCCATGGTCTTCGCCCCGAAAGCGACCCTGCGCCGGGGTCGGGAACTCGTTTTTTCGAGCAACTCAAGAGTCCGCATCTGGAGTCTCTTGATGGCCCCGATTGCCCCCTGTTTGCTTTTTCTGCCTTTCGGCGAAGGCCTTATTTCCGTGACCTTGTACTTTCTGGGGTGGCTTCTAACTCCCCTCCTGATTCTAGTTTTTTTGGCTCCGGGCCCTACCAGGAAAATCCTCGGCGGTCTTTACGACTTCCTAGAGGAAGCCATGAGCGAAAGGCTCTTGCGGGGTCTCGCGATTTTGGGCGTCGCCTTTGGGTTGGGGTTGATCTATTTGGGACTCTTTGTCCTCTGACCCTTTCACCGGCGCACCCAGCGACTCCGAGAACTTCTGCTACTCGTTCTCATCCGAAATTCAGCAAAAGTGAGAAGGAAGTAGCCAGTACACGGCTCAGTCAGAGATACTGGGCCACCTGACATGGGTGGCGGACAGGCTTGACCTGCGCCCCAGTATCCAGTTCGAGAGTCGAGTCGAGAGTGCCCATTTCGATCAACCAGGCGACCACTCGGAAGTCCACACCGATTCGGGCTGGATCGGCTTGGGGATTCGACGCGGCTCGCATGCGCATAAAAAGGAAGCAAACCATTGGTCCAGCTGATCCCTGGGAGCGATCAGGCTCAATCCCTTAACAGTGAATGGGCCAACAGCCTCAGTCACGGTGTCGGGTTGTTAGCCTGCCTGGCGGGAGCCCCATTTCTGGTGGCGGGTGCCCTGGCCCGGGGCGGAACGGCGGATCTTGTCGGAGCGAGCGTCTTTGCGTTGGCCGCGTGTATTGTGTACGCGGCCTCGGTGATCTACCACGGACTACCCCCGGGTCGCCCCAAGCAGTTTTTTCAGGTAGTCGATCACTGCGCGATTTTTCTTCTGATCGCGGGCACCTATACCCCGTTTACCCTGGGCATTCTCCAAGGGGGGTGGCGATGGGGCCTGCTGGTCGCGGTATGGAGCCTTGCCCTCACAGGCATTCTCTTCAAGATTTTTTTTGGGGTGGGGCACGAGAGGATTTCAACTGGGTTCTACTTGGCTACGGGCTGGGTGGGAATCGTTGCGCTGGGTCCCCTTTGGACCTCATTGTCGGGGCCAGGACTTTTCTGGCTCTTCTCCGGTGGTCTGACTTATACCGTCGGTGTTGTTTTCTTTACGGCCGAGCAGATCCCTTATAATCACCTTGTCTGGCACATCTTTGTGATGGCCGGGACAGCGTGTCACTTCATCGCGGTATTGCGTTACGCCCATTGAGGAGTCACTGCCATTTTAAAAAGAAGGAAGTTCAACCAATGAGTGATTCCGAAAAAACCCCATATCTCGACCCAAGCCCGGAAACCGGCGCGGCCTTTCTCAAGCGCGACATCCAGGGCGAGATTGTGATGTTGAACCTGCTGCGATTTCGCGAAGTGGCTGACTATGGAAATTTCCCCCAACTGGCTCCGCCCGAGCCGATTTCCGGGCGCGCGGCTTACCAGAAATACATTGAACACACCCTGCCTTTTCTTGAGGCCTCGGGCGGAGAACTCACCTACGTGGGGACCGGGGGCGACTATATGATCGGTCCTCCAGGCGAGGGTTGGGATATGGCGTTACTGGTCCGGCAGAGTTCGGTGGCATCCTTCATGGCGTTTGCGTCAGATGCTGCCTACCTGGCGGGGATGGGCCACCGAATCGCGGCGGTCACCGATTCGCGGATGCTGCCTTTGCAGGACGCCTCGAAAGGAAAATCCGGATAGAGGTCGCAGTGCTTCGGATCTCCGCTCAAGCGGGCTTGGTGGGGTATCTTGCGGATTCGGATCGTGATCGCAGGGAGAAAGTTGGGAAGGCCCGCTGCCCATGCGGACACTCAATTCCTTGCAGCGAATGGAGACAAGCGCGATGGAAAATATTACGAGCGACTTCTTGGTTTTCCTCGCAACCATCGATCCCGTGGGTACCCTTGCGCTCTTCGTCGGCCTGACCGCGGGAATCAGTGCCCAGGAGCGCACCCGGGTTGCTTTTCGCGCCATCGGGTACTCGGCCGTGATTTTGCTCGTCTTCGTTTTTGTCGGGCAACTCGTTCTCGGCTCCCTGGGCATTCGGCTCGAGGCCTTCCAGTTGGCCGGCGGCATCATTTTCTTTCTCTTTGGTGTCCAGATGGTGTTCGGTACGGGGGCCGCTTCGGCCGATTCCAAGTCAGAGCCGGGTCACGATGTCGCGGCGTTTCCGCTCGCCGTTCCCTCCATTGCCAGCCCCGGGTCAATTCTGGCGGCGGTGATTCTGACGGACAACCGGGAATTTTCATTTGGCGAGCAAGTCATCACCGCTCTACTTCTGATGGCAGTACTGGGTCTGACCCTGCTCCTGCTTCTGCAGGCGAATCGCATCTATGCCTGGATCGGAGACGCCGGGTCGGCCTTGATGGTTCGGGTCCTGGGTCTGGTGCTCGCGGCGCTCGCGGTGGAAATGATTCTGGGTGCCGGCATAGAACTCTGGCGGGAGACGTTCCTCGAAATTTCTTGACGTCTGGAGCCTTGCGGCCGCCCAGGCGAATTTTTCTTCTATCTCGGTGGAGAAAGAGTCCCCATGCCGAAGCGCCCGGATTCGAACCCGAAACAGTTCATCCAGGGAGCGCCTGTACTTCACGTTCTCGACGTGGAGGCAACGGCCAAGTACTACCGCGATTTTCTGGGTTTTCAGTGGGATTTTGGAAACGAGGACTACGCCGTGGTCTGGCGGGATAATTCGGCGATTCATCTGGTGAAGGGCACGGAGAACCCGGCGGGTGTTCACTTGTTTCAGTGGGTCGCCGATGTTGACGCCTATTGCCGTGAGATTCAGGAGCGTGGCGTCGAGTTGCTCGTGGCGCTCGGGGATAGGGATTACTCCATCCGTGACTTTTCAATTCGGGATCCGAATGG
>CAWVXN010000218.1:0-5484 GCA_963933695.1 uncultured Myxococcales bacterium
CGAGAAAACCCTGTCTCATGCCCCTCCCCCGGACGCCGGCGCCCAACGGACACTGTCGTCCTGGGGGGAACATCGGCGCAGGGGAAAGTTGGCTTGAGGTCCGACGGGTTTAAGCGGGCTCAGGCCCCCGAGAGCAATTCAACGAAAAAGGCTGTCATCGCCTCTACCTGGTCGATTTCAACGAATTCACGCGCGGTATGGGCCTGGAGGATCGAACCGGGGCCCATAACAACGCCGGGCAGCCCCGCCGCCTCGAAGACGCCCGCATCGGTCCCAAAGGCCACCCCCGACAGCTCTCCGGGTTGTCCGGCCGCGGCCAGCGCCCGGGTGCAACCCACCACCGCGGGGTGGTCCTCGGGCGTGGAGAGAGTGGGCTTTTCAAGGCTGCAGGAGACCACCTCCACGGAGTCGGAGACCCCTGCCGCCGCCAGGGCCTCTTCGAACTCGGCCCGAACACCCTCCAAGGTTTCACCGGGCAGTACTCGGCGGTCCGCCACCAGATGCGCATGATCCGGGACGATATTGGGCGCGTGGCCGCCGCTCAAGATTCCCACGGAGAGAGTCGCTGGGCCCAACTCGGGATGCCTTCGTCCGGACAACTCCTGGGCCAAAGCATCCAAAGCCAGGGCCGCTCGGGAAAGCAGGATGATGGCGTTCTTACCCTCATCGGGGTGCGAAGCATGACAGGCGCGCCCACGGGCTTCCAGGCGAACGTGCACCACGCCTTTGTGAGCGTTCACAACCCGCAAGTCCGTGGGCTCGGTGGCCAGCACCCAGTCCGGGCGCCGACCCGCCAAGTTCGTGAGCACATCGTAAACCCCCTGGCTTCCCAGTTCCTCGTCGGCTTCTCCTACCAAGATCAAGTTGCGACGCAGAACGCCGCGGTTAAGCACCTTCTCCAGGGCCGCCACGAGGGCCGCCATGCCTGCCTTTGTGTCGCAGGAGCCGCGCCCATACAGTTTCCCACCCTCGACCTGGGGGTCAAAGGGTGGAATCGCCATCCCATCCACGGGAACAGTATCCAGATGTGAAGCCACCAGAACCGTATCGCCGCCGCCCTGCTGAGCTTGCACCTCCGCCACCACGCTCGGTCGCTCGGGACTCCCCACCTGAACCGCATCCACCGATAGACCCCGTAGTTGTTCGAGGAGATGCGACGCAAACGCTGCTTCGCCGACGATCTCCGCAGGTAGATCACTCCGGCCCATGGGGTTGACCGAGGGAATCGCGACGTAGTCGCGCAAGTAGTCGATTGCAGGATGGCTCATTGTCGGGACTCCTTTTCGAGAAACGATTCTAGCCGGTGGCCGGCTTGCCATCTCCCCCTATCCCGAGGGAAACAAGCCTGCTAAGCGTGGGGGGAAGAATGACCACGACCGCCACGGGAATCCTTTAAATACGGGACCCGACATCGAACTGGAACCACTAAAACCGGAACCCGACGAATGAGCTCCGCGCAGCGCAACCCACTCGAGGCCGACCGGGTCACGCCCTACCTCGCGTCCCTCTTCGCACTGCTCTCTACGGCGACTCTCTTCGACGGTTTTGATTCCGCGATGCTCAGCTTCGCCGCACCGGATGTTCGCGATACCCTCGGCATCACCCGTGAGGAGTGGGGGTTCGTTTCAGGTCTGACCCGAATGGGGGTCATGGCCTCCTTCCTCTTCCTTCTCTCGGCGGATCGCTTTGGGCGCCGAACGGTCATGATGATCACCATCATCGGCTTCGCGGTGGCCAATGGCATGACGGCCTTCGTGACCACCAAGGAAGGCTTCATCGTCGCCCAGTTCTTCGCGAGAATTTTCCTGACTGCCGAGTACGCACTCGCGGTGATCATGATTGGCGAAGAGTACCCGGCCCGTTATCGTGGCCGAGCCATCGCAATTTTAACCAGCCTGGCCACCGTGGGCGTCATGGTCATGGCAAAGGTTCAGCCCCACGTTCTCATCGCCGAAGGCGAGACCGGTGGCTGGCTTCATTCTTTGGGTCTTCAGATTGTTCTCTTTGGCCAGGACCTCATGGGCCTTGCCCCGGCCACAGAAGGCTGGCGCTCGCTCTACGCCCTGGGCGCTCTCCCCCTGGTCCTCGTCATCGGCCTGCGTTTCACGGTGCGCGAGACTCGGCGCTTTGAAGCCAGTAGCCACGAGCGAAAAGTTCACAGCTCGGATGAATCATCCTGGCGGCGGCATTGGCGGGATGCACTGCTGCCCTGGGCCCCCCAGTACCGAGGACGCACGGCCATCGTCGCCCTACTCTGGAATTGCGCCCACATCGTCACCGCACCCTCGGTGGTCTACTGGGTCATCTTCGCTCGGGAGGACCTGGGCCTGACCACAGCACAGGTCGGGGACATCGTTTTCTGGGGTTATGGCGGCGGGGTCGCTGGGCATTTCGTCGCCGGTTGGCTCATCGACGTAATCGGACGCAAGCGCACATGCGCGGGGTTCTACGTGGCAGCCGCGATTTCAATCTTCTGGCTCTATCACCACCCAACCCTCTTCGGTCAATACATCTGGATGATTGCCACGGTTTTCTCTTTTGGCGCAGCGATGACAGCCACCCACGTATACGCCTCGGAACTCTTTCCCACCGAAATACGTGCCACGGGTTATGGCTGGACCACCAACTTCCTGGGACGCATCACCGAGGTCATCACGCCCATGTTCATCGGCGCTCTCCTCGTGCCCCTCCACAACGACATCCCGGCGGCCATCGCCATTGTCGCGGTCGGGCCCATTATCGGTGCAATCGCCGTACTCCGGTACGCCCCGGAAACCCAGGGACTCACCTTGGAGGAGATTCAGGCGAAGTTTACGCCGACCAAACCCGGCACGGGAGAGAGCGAGTAAATCGCGCTGGCCAAACCCACCTTCGCCGGATGGCACGAACCACAGCAAGTCGCTAATCGCGACTATTTGGCCCCCACCGGCTGAGTGCGCTGCTTCCGCATCGCCTGCATCATCTCCCGGCGCTGCTCTTGGCGCATGACCCCGTATTCCTTCTGCTGGTCCTGATCCAAGAGTGGCTCGATGAGAAAAGCCATTTTCTGCATTTTCATCTGGACCTGAAGTCCCAGAGCCATGGCGGTCAGTTCTCCGGACTTGAAACGCGCACTCAGTTTTTCGAGTTCGGCGACCCCTTGGGCCACGACCTCGCGGACATCTTTTTTCTGCTCGGCCGACAAGCTGAGACGCTCGTCGAGTTGGGACAGAATCTGGTTGATCCCTTCTTCACCCGAGGGCATTTCCGCCAGACGTTCCTTGATTTGGGACTCCAGGGAAGTTTTAGTTACGCCCCCCTCTGCCTCTGCCTCAGCCTCTGCCTGCAAGGGAAAGGCCCCCACCGCCAAGCCAAAAACCAATGCGACAGCCGCCCCACTCCAGCTCACGGCGGATGGCCACCGCAGCCACCGGCCCTTGGGGCGTCGCGGATCGAGTGGCGGGGCGGAAAAGACGAGGGTGTGGGGGCCAGGGGCATGGGGGGCGGGGATGTAGGGGACGGGGATGTAAGAAACGGGGGCATCGGGGGCGGACATGACGTTTTCTCTCCTCGGGAATCTTAAAAAAAGACCGCGCCGCATTCAGGCGGCTCGGGCGCACGGCAAAACCTAGTGCGATTTCTTCCCCGACGCATTGCGCGTCCGCCACCCGGCCCAGCCCAATCCCCAGGGACCTAGAGCCGAGCGTGACGCAATTCGGTCTCCAGGATCGCCACGCAACCCAGCTCTTCAAGAGCGTCGACAACGCGCTGGATCTCGTTTTTTTCCACCATGACCTTGACGCCGAACCAGCCGGGATCGTGGAGAGGCTGGACCGTCGGCGAGGAAAAACCGGGGGAAATCGATCGGGCTTCATCGATCCGCGCCACCGGGCAGTTGTACTCCAACAGGGAGTACCGATCCGCCGCTAGAACCCCATCGATGCGCCGGATCAAACGCCGGCAGGCCTCGGGGTCACGGGGCGCCGGGTGACCAATGAGCACGGCTTCCGCCGAAAGAACCTGGTCAATTTCCACCAGGTCGTTTTCCACCAGGCTGCTGCCGGTCTCGACGATTTCGACAATGGCGTCGACCAACCCGAGCAGAACCATGCCCTCAACAGCTCCCTGGATCTCGAGCACGTGGACGTCCGCCACGTTGTTGCGGACAAAATAAGCTCGGGCGAGTTCGACAAATTTTGCACCCACCACCCGTCCGCTCAGATCACTCGGCACCCGATAGGGCGCGTCCTTATGGACGGCCACCGCCATGCGGCAGCGGCCGAAACCCAGGCGGCGATGAATCTCGACGGGACGCCCCTTCTCCTCGACCTGATCGCTTCCGGTGATCCCAAGATCCACAACACCCTCGGCGACGAGCACGGGAATATCCGCCACGTTGCAGAAGAGAATGCGAGCCCCGGTCTCGGGACAATCGGAAAAAAGCCGGCGGCCCGAAATCCGAAAACGGAGGCCAGCCCGCTCGAGCACGCTGATTGCACCCTCCCGCAGGCGCCCCTTGGAAGGCGCGGCAATCAGCAGACCCGGTTCGAGCGCTTCATCCGGCATCGGTCCCTCCCCGGGCGGCTTTCTCTTCCAATCCGCCCTGCCCAAAGCGTTGATCGAGGACCGCGTAAACATCGTCGGGCTTCAGGCCGGTGGCGGCCAGCAGAACCCAGACATGAAAGAGCAGATCCGCGACCTCCCGGGCGGTGTGTTCCCCGTCTCCGGAAGCCGCCGCCTCGAGGGTCTCCTCGGCCTCCTCCCGGACCTTGGCCGCAATGGCGTCGAGGCCGCCCTCAAGGAGTTCCGTCACGTAGCTGCCCGCTGGACGCTCGCGGTGCCTGGCCTCGATGACACGAAACAACCGATCCAGAATCTCAGCCTCGCCCATCTTCCCTTCCCCCCGTGCCATGCCTTCGAGCGGATTCAGCCTAGCAGAGGGACATGGAATTTCGGCCACGCGCGGAGCCGCTCCCGGCTACTTCCGCCTAGTTGGAGCGAGCGGTGTTCAGCCACTCGGGCGGGCAGCCCCCATCTCCCAGGCCGGAATAAGCCGCCTGATTCCAATCCACCGATCCCTCGAAGAGGTCGCGATAGAGTTCGCATTTTTCGGCTTGATCCAGGTCCGTATCGCCTTCCAGCCGGGCCAACAGAGCTTGGGTGGTTAGGGTGTCCGCCGACATGCGGAGACCTCCGTCCGCCGGCGTGTCGAACACCAAGAACTGCCCGACGTCGCTCCCCCATGCGGACCACTCGGGCAATCCCCCGCTGCGCCCCCGGCCCGGTGCACCCGCATAGGCGAACTCCGCCCAGTAGGACATCATCGCATCGGAGATGAAGCGTCGACCGGGTTCGTCGGCCTCGTCAAAGATCAGTTCGGCCGTGGTCTCGTCGCCGAATCGGAAATGGCCAAAGACGAACGGGATCTCCAGGCCGTGTGCAGCCCCTAGGAGCATCCCCAAGTCGGTCCCCAGTCGCACCGGTTCTTCATCCCAATCGAATCGA
>CAWVXN010000219.1:0-5457 GCA_963933695.1 uncultured Myxococcales bacterium
AAATATTGCCGCACACGCGAACGTAGGTTCTGCGCCTTGCCCACGTAGAGCACAGCGCCCCCATCGCTCTTGAATTGATAGATACCCGGGCTCGTGGGAAGCGATTGCACCTTGGCCTCCAGGGCCTGCCGGTCGGCGGCGGAGCCGGTCATGTCAACCGGAGGCGGGCCGCCTCCAAAACCTTGATGCGATCGCGCAGGTCTGCGGCGCGTTCGAAATCCAATTCCTTGGCGGCGGCCTTCATTTCACTGCGCAAGGATTTCAGCAAGCCCGGAAGTTCGTGGGCGGGTACGCCGTCAAGACCCTCCTCGCCGCTCTTCTCCACCGTGACATAGTCCGCATTCCAGATCGAATCCTGGGAGCTGGCGATGCTCTTCGAGATGCTCACGGGCGTGATCCCGTGCTCGGCGTTGTACGCTTCCTGGATCGCCCTCCTCCGGGACGTCTCTTCCATGGTCGAGCGGATCGAATCCGTCTCCTTGTCGGCATACAGGATTACCCGACCCTCCACGTTTCTCGCTGCCCGCCCGATGGTCTGGATCAACGAGCGGACCGAGCGAAGAAAGCCTTCCTTGTCGGCGTCCAGAATCGCGACCAAGGACACCTCGGGGATGTCCAACCCCTCTCGGAGGAGATTGATCCCCACCAGCACATCGAAGGTGCCCTCGCGTAATTCCCGGATCAACTCCATCCGTTCCATGACCTTGATATCACTGTGGAGATAACGAATTGCAACACCCAGATCGGCGTAGTACTCGGACAACTCCTCGGCCATTCGCTTGGTCAGGGTCGTCACGAGGACACGGCTTCCGGAAGCTACGACGCGCCGCACCTCATCGAGCAGATCATCCACTTGCCCGCTTGCCGGGCGAATCTCCACCTGGGGATCGACCAAGCCCGTGGGCCGGATCACCTGCTCGACCACGACGCCTCCCGAGTGCTCGAGTTCGTAGGCCGCCGGGGTCGCCGAGACGTAGACGCGCTGAAGCGTGCGTTTCTCCCACTCTTCGAAGGTCAGGGGGCGGTTGTCCAGGGCAGAGGGAAGCCGCCAACCGAACTCCACCAATGTCTCCTTGCGCGCCCGATCCCCCCTGGACATACCGCCAATTTGGGAAACTCCGATATGGCTCTCGTCCATCACGAGAAGAGTGTCGTCGGGAAGATAGTCATAGAGGGTAAACGGCGTCTGCCCGGCGGATCGCCCATCGAGCCAACGCGAGTAGTTCTCGACCCCGTGACAGAAGCCCAACTCCTCGAGCATCTCGATATCGTACATCGTGCGGGTTTCCAGGCGCTGGGCCTCAAGCAGTTTGCCCGCTTTCTTAAACTCGACCAGGCGCTGGTCCAGTTCTTCCCGTATTCCTTTTACCGCCTGCTCAAGACGTTCGGCAGTGGCCACATAATGGCTGGCCGGATAGATCATGGCCCGACGGGGACGCGCCATCACTTTGCCCCTGAGCGGATCGATCTCCGCAATCGCATCGATTTCATCGCCGAAGAACTCCACCCGAATTGCGCGATCGCTTTCGTATTGGGGGAAGATCTCCACCACGTCGCCGCGCACCCGGAAAGTTCCACGATGGAAATCGTGGTCGTTTCGGGTGTAGAGCATGTCCACGAGCTGACGCAGGAGATCCTCCCGCACCAGGCGCATCCCCGACTCCAGATAGAGGTGCATGGACCCGTAGTTCTCGGGCGCACCCAGGCCGTAAATGCATGAGACGCTGGCGACCACCAGCACGTCTCGCCGGGTCAGGATCGAATGCGTGGCCGAATGGCGCAGCTTATCGATCTCGTCGTTGACCTGGGAATCCTTTTCGATGTAGGTATCGCTCGAGGGGATATAGGCCTCGGGCTGGTAGTAGTCGTAATAGGAAACAAAGTACTCGACGGCGTTCTCGGGAAAGAGCTCTTTGAACTCGCCGTAGAGCTGAGCCGCCAGGGTCTTATTGGGTGACATCACCAGGGTGGGCCGGTTGATCTTCTCCACCAGGCACGCGATGGTAAAAGTCTTACCGCTCCCCGTAACCCCAAGCAGGGTCTGGTGAGGATCGCTCCGAACGATTCCCTCGTGGAGTTCGCGAATGGCCTGGGGTTGATCGCCCGCGGGTTCGTACTGCGAGACGAGTTTGAACGGGTTCTCGCTCAAGACCGCCTCCAGCGCGGCCCCTCCGGCGTGTCGATCAACTCCACACCCTCGGCCGCCAGTTCGTCTCGGATTCGATCCGCGCTCGCGAAATCTCGACTGGCCCGGGCCGCCTCCCGCTCCTCCAGCATGCCATCGATGCGGGGATCGCTTTCGTACCCTTCCTGGGCGCGTTCGGCATGGGCAAGATCGAGGCCCAGCACCGCGTCAAAGTCGAGTAACAGATCCCTCTGATCCGCCGAGGAGAGTTGACCGCTGCGCACAACGTCCCAGAGCACAGCCAGCGCTTTGGGGGCGTTGAGATCGTCGGCCATGGCTTCGCGAAATTGCGCGCGATGGGGGGCCTGTTTGTCGGGGTCTCCGGCGTCTTTCACCCCACGGAGATCCGCGGCCAGTGCTACCAGCCGACTATGCCCCCGAGCCGACGCCGCCATGGACTCGTCGTTGAAGGTCTGCTGCTGGCGGTAGTGGGCCTGGAGAAAGAAATAACGGAAGGCCAGTGGGGCGTACCCCCGCTCGGCGAGATCCGACAGGGTCTTCACGTTGCCCTTGGATTTCGACATCTTTTCCCCGCCGAAATCGAGAAATTCGTTGTGGAGCCAATACTCCACCCAGGGGTGGACACCAAACCCGCACTCGCTCTGGGCCACTTCGTTGGTATGGTGGACTGTGGCGAGATCGATTCCCCCGGTGTGAATATCAAAATGCTCTCCGAGATAGCGGCTGCTCATGGCCGAGCACTCGAGATGCCAGCCCGGGAACCCCCGACCCCAGGGCGAGTCCCATTCCTGGAGGCGACGCACATCGGGATCGGCAAATTTCCAGATCGCGAAATCCGCAGGGTGCCGTTTGCCCGGGACCTGGTCGATGCGTTGAGCGCCAGCCTGCCCCTCCAGATCGAGACCTGCCAATTCGGTGTACCGGGGAAACCGAGCAATGTCGAAGTAGATGCCATCGTCGATCCTGTAGACGTAGCCCCCCTCTTCAAGCTTGACCCCAAGTTCGATCTGTTCGGCGATATGTTCCGTGGCCTTGGGATTGTGTTCGGGTTCGACGCAATTCACCGCCTGGCGATCGCTACGCCAGAGTTCGGTATACCGGCCCGCAATTTCCTCGGCGGTTTCGCCGGCGCGCTGGGCGGCGAGTTCCATCTTGTCCTCGCCCTCGTCGGCGTCCGAGACAAGGTGACCGACGTCGGTGATATTAATCACATGGGTAACCGCAAATCCCTCGCTCTCGAGAAAGCGGCGGAGCAGGTCGGCAAAGAGCTGGGAACGCACGTTGCCGATGTGCATGGGTCCATACACTGTCGGGCCGCAGGTGTAGATACCCGCCTCGCCGTCCTTCAAGGGCTGAAAAACTTCCTTCTTCCGGGTCCGCGTATTGTAGAAATGGATCGCGCTCACGCCTGCTCTATCCCCCTGCCGGCTCCGCCGGCAAACCACGTCCTGCTCATTGCTCTTCGGCCTCGATCAGGACCACGGCCAGCGCCGCCATACCCTCCCCTCGCCCGAGGAAGCCCATGCCATCGTTGCTCTTGATCTTTAGATTCACGCGCTCTCCGGCCGCCCTCAGTAGGGAAGCCAGGCTCGCTTCCATCGCGGGTTGATGGGGAGCCAAACGCGGTGCCTGGGCGATCAGGGTGCAATCGAGATTTCCGATTCGCCAGCCCGCCTCGCGCATCATCGTTGCCACTCGGGCCAGCAGGTCCCGGCTCGGCACACCTTTCAGGCCCGGATCGCTGGAAGGAAAATGGCGCACCAGGTCGCCTTCCCCGAGCGCGCCGAGAATGGCATCCGCCACGGCGTGGAGCACCACGTCGCCGTCGGAGTGGCCCTCGAGCCCGCGGTCGTGGGGAATCCGCTCGCCGGCCAGCATCAGGGGACGGCCGGGCACCAGGCGATGGCTGTCGTAGCCTTGCCCCACCCTCATGGCGAGGTGCCCTCTCGGGCGAGTAAATACTCCGCGCGGGCCAGATCCTCGGGACCGGTGATTTTAAAATTGCCCGGGTTCCCGGGCACCACGTGGACAGGCATTCCCATACGCTCGACCAACTGGGCGTCATCCGTTCCTTGGAAACCATCGGACCGGGCTTTCTCCAGCGCCTCGGCGTAGAGAGCCCGGTGAAAAACCTGAGGGGTCTGTGCCCCCCAGCAGGCCCGTCGATCGGGCGTAGAAATCACCACAGCATCTTTTACGTGCTTAACCGTATCGGGCACCGGAGCCGCCAACAGCGCGGCCCCGTGCTGCTCGGCGGCGGCGACCACTCGGGCCACATCGGCGACCTCCACCCGGCACCGTGCGGCATCATGAATCGCCACAAGGTCGACTTCCGGTGGGAGAGCCGCCAGCCCAGCCGCCACCGAATCCTGGCGCTCGGCGCCTCCAATGACGGGCTTGGCCAGCCGCGGATCACGCGGCAGTTCAAGCGCCGCATAGCGGTCCAGATCCTCTCCGGAAATCACCGGCTGAACCCATTTGAAGCCTGGAAAGCCGAGCAGACGGTCGAGCGCGCGAACAAGGAGTACTTTTCCCCCGAGGTCAACGAAAGCCTTGGGGGTCTTCCCCCCAAGCCGCTCCCCTCGCCCGGCTGCCAGCACGATTACCGCCGAATACATTGGGAGAGAATAGAGCGGCCTCCCCCGGGATGCCTGCGCGGGGCCGGGAAAACAGCAGGGGCCATTCACCTGGGGCCCGGCCAATTTCCGATGAAAACGTTTTCAAAATCTCCACGCTCCCATTCCAGCGCTGCAAGAGGGCTTTGGGTACAGTCCCGGCCGGAGGAATTCATGACCATTCGCACCGCCCCGATCCTCGCATCGGCGTTCGTTTTCTTGCTAGTCAGCTCAACGGCCCAAGCCGAAACCAAAGCTCCGGCCGAAACCAAGGCACCGGTCATCGCCGCCCCTGCCCTGGCCCCGAATACCGACGCCCAGGCACGACCCCTGAGCATCGACGAAGCCATTTCCCTGGGCGTCCAGAACAATCTCGGCGTCCAGGTCAACCGCTACACCCCGTACGTGGCTCAGTACGAAGCCGAGGCCGCATGGGGGGCCTACGACCCGCTCTTTGAGGGCGACGTCCTGTATGGCGAGCAAACCGAGCAGAACGCCGCGCTCACCAACGCACCCAACGAGGCAGACCAACTGAACGGGGGCGTGGGAATCTCTGCCCTTCTTCCCTACTGGGGGGGCCGGGTCAATGTTGACTTCGACGCGAGCCGCGCCCACACCGACTTCGGGTTCGAGCGACTTAGCCCCAAGTACAATTCTGGCCTCACCCTGGGCGTCACCGCCCCCCTGCTCCGGGGA
>CAWVXN010000220.1:0-5432 GCA_963933695.1 uncultured Myxococcales bacterium
GAGCAGGCGGCTGTTAACCGCCTTGTCGTAGGTTCAAGTCCTACCCGGGGAGCCACACGCCGACACGGCTATCCCCTCCCTCGCCCGCGTTACTCACACAGCACAGTGTGCCGTCGCTGGGCGTGAAGTTGGCCGGCCTTCCGGAAAACTTGGGCCGACCTCGCTCCAGCGGCCGTCTCCGGAAAACCCTCCGACTGGAATGGCTCTCACGAGAGAGTTTTGGCCTTGGCCGTTCGTCGGCCCCCGGGGCCCTAGGGCCCGCGCCAAGCGCCCTCAAAACCCACTATCCTCATCCTCTCGAAAGCCGAGGCCCATATTCACAAGCGCATTGCGGATCAGGGGACAGGATCAACGACATCATTTAAAAGGGAAAATCCATGCCGAGCGTCATCGCCACAATTAAGGTCAAGGAAGACAAGATCGAAGAAGCGCGCGGGTTTCTAAGAGACCTCGCGGCAGAAACTCTCGCAAACGAAAGCGGAACGTTGGCCTACATCCCTCATCAACATAAAGACGACCCCGCAACATTCACTTTCTATGAGAAGTACGAAAATGATGAGGCTTTAGCGATCCACGGCAAGAACCTTGCCGCCAAGGGCGCTGGGTTCGCCGAACTGCTGGCTGGGGCGCCGCAAATCATTTACGTAGACGAAGTCCAATAGACACAGCCGGTCAACCGTTGGGCGCAAACGCAAGTTTTGTGTTCAACACCGACTTGAAAGGAAAACCCAGCATGTCCGAAAATGCAGAAAATGCCTTCCCGCTCTTCAGGGAGGTCGAGGGAAAGGAGTCGGCGACCGGCGATTGGATGGAGGTGAGCCAGGAGATCATCAATCAATTCGCCGATGTCACACTCGATCACCAGTTCATCCACATCGACCCCGAGCGCGCCAAGCAGGGCCCGTTCGGCGCCACCATTGCCCACGGCTTCCTGAGCCTTTCGATGCTGACCCATCTCTCCGCCTCAGCCAATCCCGAGAATCCGAACCCGGCCCGGCTTACGGGCTTGATGATGGGCATCAACTATGGCTTTGATAAAATTCGCTTCATCAACCCCGTCAAGGCAGGCAGTCGGATCCGAGTTCATAGCCTGCTCTCCAAGGTTGAACTCAAGGGGAACGCCATCCAGCAGACCCGTACAATGACCGTGGAAATCGAAGGCGAGAAAAAACCCGCACTCGTCGCGGACTGGCTAACCCGGGCCGTCTACGCCTGAAGGGCCCGGCCTTAAAGAAAGGGAAAACATGCTGTACCGACTTGGGCCATGGGCCCTCGCTTTCGTTCTCGGACTCGTGGCCATGCTCTCGGCCCCGACCTCCCCGGCAGTGGCCAATACCGACCTCGAGCGAAAGGAATCCCCGGCTGAGAGCCGCACCTATCTAATTTCTCCCGTCCAGGGCGCAGTGGTCACGAGCCCGGTCGTCGTGCGCTTCGGACTCCAGGGAATGGGGATCGCACCCGCCGGCATCGATAAGGCGGGCACCGGGCACCACCATCTGCTGATCGACACAGATTTGCCGGCCCTGGGCCTGCCCATTCCCAACGATGCCCAGCACCGCCACTACGGTGGCGGGCAGACCGAGGCGATCATCGAACTGCCTCCGGGCGAACACAGCCTGCAACTGATCCTGGGCGACGAGCGGCATATCCCCCACGACCCCGCAGTGATCTCCGAAAAGATCCTGATCCAAGTCCAGTAGTCGCGTCTCCCAGAGACCCGGCTTGCTGTCGGGGGCGAAGGGGAGATGCAAATTCGCCCGAGAAAGGCCCAAAGGAATTGCCCCCGGGGACACATGTCTTGAGTGACACTTCCGTCAGAAGGTAGACCGGCTACTCTCCCGCCATGTTGAGAATTGTCCCCCTAGCCCTGCTGTGCCTGATCGCTGCCCTTGCAGGCTGTATAGGCCCAGGAAAATGGCATGAGGGCGCGCCGCTGGCACCGCCACCCGCCGAATGGTTGCAGGGAAAAATGGCGGGCTCCCCCTCCGTGGACCTGGCCCCTGAGGCCCGGATCCCCGACATCCCCGGGCGCAAGAAGTTCCGCTTCTGCTGCGCCTTCGGGACCGACCTCCGTGTCCGACTCGGACAGATGACCATTCCCTGGCTCAAGGTCGGGCGGGTTCTCGATCCCAAGGACCTCGGCCCCCACCGCTACGACGGCGCCACCGCCGCCATCGATGATGAACGGGAGAACGCCTTTCCTTGGGGCGAGGCCAACGGCCTCGTCTACACCTGCCGCGCGGGATTCCTCGACACCGCCCACATCCGGGAGCAGGTCGACTGGGTCGCCTTTTTCATCTCCCAGATCGACCGGAACCTGACGACCGGAACCGCGGTGGACCTGACCCCCGAAGGCGCCGAGCGCCGCTTGATTCTGAAACCCATTCCCCCCGAGTTGATCGAGGAGTACGGGCGGGAAGATGTGGTCGTAGCGGTTGCGCAATGGCTCGCCTATCAGGGCTCCGTGTGGCACGAGATTGCCCAATGGTATGGCTGGTCCCTCGTCAATCTCTACCCCGAGTTCCTGTCGGGCTTCTCGCCCGAGGATCCAATCTCCAACGCCATCGGAATTGCTCTGCTTTCGGGATCGAGCATCCATGACATACTCGCCAGCGAAAAAGTCTACAACCAGCAAGTCGATCAGTTGATCCAAATTGCATTCGAGCAACTCGAACCCGTCTCCGCCGACCTCGGCGAGCGGGCCGTCCGGGCAGTCGACCAGACTTGGTGGGATTCCCAAGCCAGGCTTCCGGACAACGCCCTTGTCCGCCGTCGTTACCTTCAAACCGACACGACATTGGAGGCCTGGCTCCTACCCGATCGCCTGGCCTCCCCCGAACTCAGGAGCGATCTCGAAAAAGAATGTGGCACAAAGCCCCAACCCATCGTCTTCCGTATTCCCGAGGCCCTGGGCGCTTACCATTTCAGTGATTTTGCCACCCTTGAAATCACGCCTCACGGCTTTCCCGCCGAGCAACCGATTTTCGAGGAGCTCGGCTTCACCATTACCCAGGACGACTTCCCGCGCCTGATGGTAGACGTACGTGAACAAACCCTGAGCGCCCTGGGCCCAAGGGCCCACCTTCCCGACTGAAATCCACGGGGCGCCCCGAAAGGCCTCGGTCAGGCCCGGAACCGGCACACTGGAGCCACTAGACAAAAGGGGCGCTAGGAGGCCGGCTTTCCGCCGAATACTTCGCGGAGACCGAAATAGGCCACCGCGTCCTTGACGTTGGAGACCAGCCTTCGCCACGGATGCATGGACTGATCCGTCACGAACTCCATCGTGATGACCACGCGTTCAGTATCGCCTTCGGCCATTTTTGTCACTCGGTGCCATAAGCCATCACCGTCGAAGAAGGTCAGCGACCCCGGCTTGAGCGAATACGCCCGGGACTCGGTGGTCTTCGTTTTGTCGCGCCGATTGGTCTCGCACTCGAACCGGCAACTCTCGTTGTCGATCAGGCCCAAAAGAAGAGTGAAACGACGCCCGCGATAAAAAGAGGTGTCGTAGTGCCAGCTAATATGATCGCCCGGTTCGGTATACAGATAGAGTGCATAGGTGTGCGGGTCACTGGGTGAGCAATCCAGCAGGCGAGCCCCACTGATCTCCTCAAGGAATTTACGCAGGGCCTGGGACCGGTACAGGCCACCAATCATTTTTCCGGTTTGATCGATCGCATGACGGCTGACCGCCCCGCCCTTTTTTTGGTGAGGCACGTAGTTCCGATTGACGCGGTCACGCAAACGGTCGAGGTCCGCCAGCGCGCCGTCCAGAACTTCCCCAGGCAGGAAGTCTTCGATGACCAGGAGCTGGCCGCCCTCTTCGTACTGCTTGCGCAGACCTGCAACGTCCAGGTTCTCGAGAGCGCCGCCAAGCCACTCGCTCAGTTGGTTCTCCAAGGGCACGTTTGCTCCTCTTTCACTTCAAGGCCTGGCCTGGCCTGGGGGATCCGTGGGACGAAAACACTCGGCCTTCTCGGGCCCAGGAGCGGTCGTGCCAACGCTTTGGCCTCACAGGCCTGTCCGCCGAGGGGGGGCACAATACTGCCCGACCCCGAGCCGAGCAAGCGGCGTTCCTGTCCGCACTGGGGGCGGCCTGTAAAGGCCTCCGGCACACCCCCCCCTCACCCATGACTCTCGGGCCTGAGACGACTCATGGGCCCACCCGGGGCGTTTCAGGGCCCCGCGCCCACCATGGGAAGTTCTTTGTATTCCGCCGGCTTGAAGGGCTTCTCCAAGCCCGCTTTCGCGATCATGCCCGCCCGGGGGTTGAATCGAGGACCCTTCAGGCTCAGCACACGCTCGTATTCTTGCCGCGCCGCAGACCGCTCACCTCGGGCATCCTGGACCTGACCACGAACCAGATAAAGCCATGCCCCTCCCCAGATGGGCAGCGCGCTGCTTTGCGCGTCCATCGGCTCGAGGATCGCCCAGGCCTCCTCGGTCCGGCCCGACAAGAGCACCGCCTGGGCACGCAGGATTCGAGCCAGTTGAGGCCTCACCCGGGCCTCGACCTCGGCGGGCTCATTGGCTTCGAGCGCAAAGGCCGATTCGATCGCTTCGGGGTAGAGCCCCATCTTCAGGAGTACTTCGACAAGCTCCGAGTGGAAGAGTGCATTGTCGGGATAAAGGGCGTGCAGCGCCCGGCCGGTAGCGAGCGCGCCGGGCAGATTCATGGGGGCGTGGTAGGTATGAACGTTCATGAGGATGAATGTTGCCCCGGTGGCGTAGAGACCACCCCCGGTGCGAACGATCTCAAGGTTTCGCAGGCCTGCATCCCGGTCGCCCTTGGGCACGAACCAGAGCCAACTCATCCATTGAACCACCTTGGGCGCAATATCGGTGTAGTAGGTGTAGAGGCCCAGGGCATAGCGACTATCCGTGCGACCTGGATCCAGCTCCAAGCTGCGCTCGAGAAGCCTCCGCCCGTCTTCACCGTCTCCGCCTGCCTTGAGGTAGCGGCCTCGAATTCCGTTGAGCCGTGCCAAGTTGAAAAGGGCGGCCCCTTTCTGGTAGAGGGCATCGGTGTCTTCGGGATCCAGTTTCAGGCGTGCGTCGGCCAGCCCGATGGCCTCCCGGCTGGCATCCAGGATTGTGGCGTCGTTCCAGGTCGCGCCCTCGTCGAGCATCAGCCGCCACCAGGCCGTGTCGATCTCGCCCAGCGCCGCCGCGCCATCCTCCGGCGCCAACACGCGCAGTTCCTGCCAGATCAGCTCGGCATCGGAGAAATGTCCTTCGAGATTGGCCAGCATGCCTCGTTCCATCAAGAGGCAACGGCGAACCGATCGGGGCAATGCGTCGAAGGCCGCGGACGTCGCTGCTTCGCCGCAAAACCCTGGGGACAGCTTCGCCGGAATGACCTGGGCCGGGGTCTCGGTTCGGGCGTCCGGGGGTGAGGGAGAGGGTGAGGGAGAGGCCGAGGGTGAGGG
>CAWVXN010000221.1:0-5427 GCA_963933695.1 uncultured Myxococcales bacterium
ATAACGCCCAGGCTCGGACGTTGTGCTGGAAAGCAGCTTGTATGTCCTATCCCCTCAGGGCCGCTCAGTCTCGAAATCCATCGCAGCCGGAGGAACCCTCCGGTAGACAAGCTCCCCGCCCACCCAGGTCAGATCGACTCGGGTCTCGAGGAACTCGCTGGGGGGAATTTCGAAGAGATTCTTCGAAAGCAAGATGAGGTCGGCGTCCTGGCCCGCGCGGATCGAGCCGCGGTTTCCCTCAACGAAGTTCGCATAGGCGCCGTTGATCGTATAGGCGCGAATCGCCGTCTCCAGATCAACGCGCTCCTCGGGGACCCAGCCACCCGGTGCTTCGCCCCCAAGCCCCTGTCTCGTCACCGCGGAATAGATGCCCACTAGAGGGTTCATCTCAGAAACATCCCAATCGCTCGAAAAGGCGAGTCGAGCTCCCTGCTCATGTAGACTTTTCCATGGGAAGGCATATCGAAGACGGTCGGGCCCCACCGCAGCTATCCATTGGCCATTGCTTTCCGGGAGAACATGTCGCGGCTGCATGCACGCCGTCACCCCCAGTTCAGCGAAACGCGGCTGATCCTCGGGGGCCACGAGCTCCACGTGAACCAGTTGATGCCGACTATCTCGCTGGCCGTTGACCTTCTGGGCGTGTTCCAGAGCATCCAGAGCGATGCGGTTGCCCCGGTCTCCGATGGCGTGAATGAAGAGTTGATGACCCGCCGCGTCGAGCCGCGCCACCAGAGCCCGGAAGGCATCGGGTGGATAGAAGGTCTCTCCGCTTTCCTCGGGTTGATCGGAATAAGGCTCAAGCAGGGCCGCCGTATGCGCCTCGATCACGTCATCGACATAAAGCTTGATGGCCGAAACCCGCAGCCGATCATCATTGAGCGCCTCGGCGGCGGCGGAGAACGCGGGAAGGTCGGAAGCCGGCGTACCCACCGGGTGAAAGAGCGCCGTCTGAACGCGCGCCTTGAGGGTACCCGCGTCACGAGCCGCCACGAACGTATCGAGTTCATCGAGGCCGGTCTGGGGTGCAATGATCGTGGTGATCCCATAGCCCAGCGCCTGAAGCAAGCTCGCCTCAAGCGAACGCTGAAGGCGGTCGCCCTCTGGAAAGTTTTGTCTGAGGCGTTTCATCGCCAGATTGGCCTCCCCCAGCGAAACCACTGCCTGAATCACACCGGTCGGGGCTCCACTCTCAGGATCCACCACGACCTCTGCTTCCGCGGACAGTTCGCTTCCGGCTTCAAGCTCGATGGCCTCCATCGCCTTGGTATTGAGCCAGGCTGTGTGCGCATCGTAAGAAAGGAAAAAGGCCGGGCGCCCCTGGGTGAGACCGTTCAGATATTCGGCCCGAGGCAAGCCGTCCCCCGGAAAAGCCGTATAGAGCCAACCCCCGCCGGAGATCCATGGAAGCTCGGGATGCGCGCTCGCAAACGCCTGGATCGTCTCCTGAACTGCCGCCAGACTCTCTGCACTGGATAGATCCACCGAATTCGGTTCGTTGCCGTAGCGAATGTGATTGTGGCTATCGATAAAGCCTGGGAGCAAGAGGCGGCCCTGGGCATCAATCACCTCGGTGTCTGCATCCCGATAGGCGGCTGCGTCCACCTCGTCCCCGACCCAGATGATCTTGTCGGCTTGGAGGGCAACGGCCTCCGCCCACGGTCGCGCATCGTCGACGGTATAGACCCGGGCATTGTGGATCAGGACGTCCGCACCCGGCCTTTTTTCCTGAGTACAAGACAGCAAAAAGAGCGTGAAACAAAACGCCAAGACCCTTTTCCTCATGACTCGGGCTCTCCTTTCGAGAGACTCATGGCCCACCAATAAGGTTTAAAACAAAAGAGGAAAGAATGAAAACATTCGAACTTACCGATCAAAGGATCTCTCTTGAAAAGCCCTTCGCTCCCGAAGCAACCGAGAACAAGCGATTCAAGATAGGCTCCCACACAATGTCTGGGTACCGGCCTCATCTTCAAACTCGACGAGAAGTCCGTGACGAGTGCTCGGCCTAGGGCCACGAAAAGTAAAAGTCGAAACATCAAACTCGTCAGTCATTATTTTTCAATCTTGACCCTGAATGAAATCAACCAAACGGCGAGCCATATCTTCTCCGAGACTCTCCTGAATGAAGTGTCCGGCCGGAAGACGGTCGTGAGGCTGACCTTGCGCACCCGGGATACTCTCGATCAGTGTGTCCTGAAGGCGCTTATGACCGATGATAATGTCGAACTCACCAAAGAGAGTCAGGAAAGGCTTCTCAAAGGTGCAGATCTTTTTCCAAGCCGCCAAAGCTCTTTCTTCGTCAACCTGGGAAGCCATGGATGGTCACCTATACACAGGCTTTTGCTCGTCCGAAGGGCACGGGGCCCCAGATGGGGTCGGGGAATTTCTCTGAAACTTAGCCACCAAAATTTTTTGCAAAATTTCCGACGGTTTTAAGCCCCCAGTAGGTTTCTGACAGGGGTAGTCAACTAAACTCGTCACCCAGCAATTCTGCGGCTCCCCTTGAATCTATCGGGTGAACGCACGGCTCCCGAGCGGCTCTACGAGGGAGCCCGGGCACCCTGAATCCCGCTCCTGATAGGCCACGAGAGTCCCGTCAGCTCGTACGGCCTCGAACATCTCCATGCGTTGCGCCTCCTCTCCGTCTACTCGACATATCAGAGAGCTTTATCAGTCCTCGGTAACGCCATCAAACCATCTCCTCCATCGAGGTTCGTCGAAAACCGTTGCGGCTGAACTAGATTTGGGCGGCCGACAAGATCCACTCGCATTTGAGATCGGATGGATTGGCCACATCGACAAATTGACAATCCTGTCTCACATTGTCAATATGTCGCCCACGCGGGCCGCAAGAAAGAGACGCGCGACCCCAAAAAATGCATGCGAAAGAAGGCCCGTGCTGGGTCGCTCAAGGAGTGGATACGCAATGGCAGTACTGACGGTGAACGGCGTGAAGCGGGAGATCGACATCGATCCCTCCACGCCTCTGCTCTGGGCGATTCGAGAACAACTTGGTCTGACAGGCACGAAGTTCGGATGCGGGATCTCTCAGTGTGGCGCATGCACGATCCGCCTGAACGGCAACGCCATTCGCTCCTGCGTGACCCCCGTAGCGGCGGCCGATGGCCAGGACATTCAAACCATCGAAGGGCTCGCCGCGGACGACGGCACACGCCACCGCCTCCAAACCGCATGGATCAAACATCAGGTCCCGCAGTGTGGATACTGCCAATCTGGACAGCTCATGTCCGCCGCTGCCCTGCTCGAGAGCAACCCGGACCCGACCGATGACGACATCGACACGGCGATGGACGGCAACATCTGCCGCTGCGGGATGTACGGCCGGATCAAAGCCGCAATCAAGACCGCAGCCAAGGCTGGCTCCGATCGCGCAACCAGCGACGCAACCGATGACGCAACCAACGAGGGAGGCGTCCGATGAATAAGTGGACTCGACGCGCGTTTATCACGACCGGCGCCGTGGTCGGCGGTGGGATCATTGTTGGTGTTGCGATTCGCCCGGGCAATCGCGCCGGTAAGTTGTCCCCACACGTGACGACTGACGGAGAAACCCTGGTTCATACGTGGGTGAAACTCGATAGCAATAACATCGTCACGGCCATCGTCCCGCACGCGGAAATGGGACAGGGTGTCGGTACGGCGCTCACCCAAATGCTCGCCGATGAACTCGATGCCGACTGGGACCTCGTCAAATTCGAGGAAGCCCCGGCCATCAGTGAGTTCGCCAATTATCCGCTCGCAAAAGGCATGCTGCTCGGCGATGTCGACATACCGGATTTCGTGGTCCCCACCGTGGATGGCGTTTTCATGCGCGCCGCCCAGGCCCTTAACCTGCAGGTGACGGGCGGCAGCCTGAGTGTTCGCACCACCGGCGCCTACGGGATGCGGGTCGCCGGTGCCGCTATCAAAGAGATGCTGCGAACTGCAGCGGCCGAGGCCTGGCAGGTCCCGGTTGACCAGGTAATCGCACGCGACAGCCAGTTGAGTCACAAAGCCAGTGGTCGGGCCGAACCCTATGCGGCATTCGCCGAAGCCGCGGGGCAAATGACGCCCCCGGCGACACCGAAGCTAAAGACACAGGACGAGTTCAAGATCATGGGTCGTCATGTGGAACGACATGACATTCCCAGCAAGGTCGATGGCACGGCCACCTTCGCCCTCGACGTGCGGGTGCCCGGCATGCTCTATGCCACCGTGAGACGCCCCCCCGTCTTTGGCGGTGGGATCGCAAAAGTCGATGACACCAAGACGCGGGCGATCAAAGGTGTCGTGGATGTTGTCCAATTGCCACCCGCCAAGGTCGAAGCCGTCGTCGGCGGCTTCTCCTCCGCGGAGTCCGTAGCGGTGGTTGCAGAGGGCTACTGGCCCGCGAAGCAAGGCATCGACGCCCTCGATATCGAGTGGACCGATACCGCGAACGATGGAGTGTCGAGCGGATCCATCTTTGAGCAATTCGATCGGGACATCAGCGCCGCGGTCGATCGCGAGGCCGACGTTGCAGAGGGTGATCTCGAGGCCGCCATGGCAAGTGCGGCACAAGTCATTAAGGCCGACTATCACGTCCCTTATCTGGCCCACACCTGTATGGAACCGTTGAATGCCACCGCGGAGGTAAAAGACGGTCGTTGCGAAGTTTGGGTCGGCTGCCAGAGTCCATTGGGTTTCCGGCGAGCCATCGCGGCCGCCCTCGATTTCGATATCGAGAACGTGACGCTGCACAACCTCTTCATGGGCGGTGGCTTCGGGCGAAAATCTCGCGCCGACTACGCCATTCAGGCTGCGTTGCTGGCAGAGAAAGTGGGACGGCCCGTGCAGCTGATCTGGACCCGGGAAGAGGACGTCCGACAGGACTTCTACCGGCCGGCGGTCCAAAGCCGCTTCCGCGCCGCGCTCGACAAGGCAGGCAACCTCACGGCTTGGGAAAATACCTACGTGGACAAGCATGAGCCCGTCGACGCGCCGCTCATCCCTTATATGGTCGCGGCGCGCGACATAGGCCATGTCAGCAGCCCCACCCACATCCCCTTCGGCGCATGGCGCAGCGTCGACCATTCGCAGCACGGTTTCTTTACGGAATCATTCATCGACGAAGTGGCCGCGGCCGCCGGCCAGGACCCCTACGCGTACCGGGCCGCGCGACTCCTACACAAACCGCGACAACTCGCGGTCCTGAGAAGGGCTGCCGAAGCTGCCGACTGGGAGCGGCCGTTGGGGGAGGACCAAGGCCGCGGCATTTCGCTCCAGGAGAGCTTCGGGACAATCGTCGCACAAGTGGTCGAAGTCACCGTCGTCGACGGCCAACCCCAGGTCGACCGGGTCGTGGCTGCCGTGGACCCGGGGTTCGCCGTATCTCCGGACGGCCTCAAGGCGCAGATCGAGTCGGGCATCGTTTACGGCCTCACC
>CAWVXN010000222.1:0-5423 GCA_963933695.1 uncultured Myxococcales bacterium
AGCCTCAATCCCGATCTGGTCCTCGAGGGCATCGTGCTGACCATGGTCGATCAGCGCAACAATTTAAGCCGGCAGGTCGAGGCCGAGGTCCGGGAGCATTTTGCGGACCGAGTTTTCAAGACCCGAATTCCCCGTAACGTGCGGCTGAGCGAAGCGCCGAGTCATGGCCTGCCCATCCTTCTTTACGATATTCACTCCCGCGGCGCGGTCGCTTATCTGCAGCTCACCGAAGAGTTGCTGATGGGGCATGCCGAAGCAGGGGGAGTCACTCCGGGTTCCCAAGAGGCGTCGGATCAACCTTCCACGCCGAGGGAACCTCTTCATTCTGGAGATAGCGATGAGCGAACGGCGTAGGGCCTTGGGGCGCGGACTCGGGGCTTTGATCTCGGGCGAAACCAGTCAGCCACACTCGGGAGTGGCCTCCCCCAACTCCCCGGGGCTATCTACTCCGCCCTCTACATCGCCCCCCCCATCGCCCTCTACACCGAGAAGTGTCTACGAGGAAGAGCCTCTTAAACCCTCGAATCAAGGCTTTTCGGGAAGTCTTCCGATTAACGAGATCGATCCAAATCCCGACCAACCCCGGCGGCGTTTTGATCCGAGCGAACTCGAACAGCTGGCCGCGTCGATTCTGCAGCACGGCGTGATTCAACCGGTTGTGGTTCGCCAGGTGGGCGACCGCTACGAACTCATCGTTGGCGAGAGGCGATGGCGGGCGAGCCGGGCGGCGGGTCTGACTTCGATCCCGGCGGTGATTGCCGAGCTGGCTGCTCGGGAAAGACTCGAGGTGGCCATTGTCGAAAATGTTCAACGCCACGATCTCAACCCCGTCGAACTTGCTCACGCCTATCGGGCTCTGGCCGAGACCGGCTCTACACAGGAAGAAATCGGAAGAAAGGTTTCTCAGGATCGCTCCTCGGTGGCCAACTACATGCGCTTGCTCGAGTTGTCCCGGGACGTGCAGGAGGACCTGGAACAGGGACGCCTCCGCATGGGACACGCCAAGGCGCTTCTACAGGTTCCAGAGGGCGTCCACCGGGGTCGTCTCCGCGACCGAATCATTCGGGAAGGGCTCTCGGTGCGCGCAGCAGAAAAGCTCGCCCGGGCGACCCAAGGTCCGAAGGCCAGCGACGGGTCAAAATCGGCGAGCCAGGACAAAAGCCTCGATCCCAACCTGGCGCGCAGTCTCGAGGTGCTTCAGAACCGATTTCAGGCGCGGGTGCGCCTCCAGGGCGGTGGGCAGAAGGGCCGGATCGAGATCGACTACTTCGATCCCGAGGACTTTCAGCGGATCTATTCTCTGCTTATGGGGGAGATCTGATGGCCGAGCGCCCGCCACGGCCTCCCAAAGCCCTGGTTCCGGAAAATACCCACTTCGCCGGTCCTGTCTTCTTCGACAAGGCCGCCGAAATCCTGGGAGTAGTCGATGGTCCGGTCCGGGGGCCAGGTTCCTTGGTGGTCGGCCCAAGGGCTAGGGTCAAGGGGCCCGTGGAAGTGGCGGACTTGCTGTTGGCGGGCGAAGTGGAGGGCGAGGTCATCGCCGCCGAGCGTGCTTCCCTCGTCGAGGGTGCAACGCTTCGTGGCACCTTGCGGACTCCACGGGTGCGCATTGAAGAAGGGGCCCATCTCGATGGCCCCTGCCGCATTGGTCCGGTGGAGAATGAGGTGAAAGGCAAGCCCGGCTCGCCTTGAATCTGCTGGTACTTATGCAAGAATCCCGGTCGCCGCGACTCGGACTTTCCTGCGAATCGCGCTCCCCCATGGCATGCCACCACTCAACGGATGTCGCGGGCACCGAGACCTTTTCGGGATGGGGCAGGCGTTGGGTAAGCATGGGACAAGCGTGGGCCGGTGCGGTTGGCTCGTCTTACTTGAGGGTTGGCTTGAGGGTTGGCCGGCAGGGAAGTTTTTCTGCCGGTGAAGTCCATCGGGCGAGCATGCAGTACGCCGAACGTCGAGAGGCAAGCGAGGGACGGCGAAGAGCGCGCTGGGTCTGTGCCATCGCAACGAGCCGCAACGAGCCGCAACGAGCCGCAACGAACCAAATGCAAGGATAAGAATCAATACGGCTTAGATCAGCAGCCCAGCAACACGAGCCAGTAACACGAGCCAGTAACACGAGCCAGTAACACGAACGAGAAGAATTCACAGCGCGCCGATTCAATCGAAAGAGCGAACCACACAAGATCTAGATAAGCCGGTCCTTGGGGCCGGAGCGGGAGAGACTATGCAGGGCCAGTGGCAGCAGCGGAGGATTGAGCAAGCGAGTCGGTGGGTTCGGCTCGGCTTGGTTTCCCGTGTTCTCGCCGCCACCGGGCATGGGCTGCTCTTGTCCCTCGCGATTGTGGCGCCCGCACAGGCGTCCGCGGCCCTGGAGCTGATCCCGAATCCCCCGACGTTGATTGGGCTCATCCTTTTCTTCATCGGGCTGGTTGTGGTGACAAACGCGTTGATCTTCAAGCCAATTTTTAAAGCGCTCGACGAGCGCTCCAGCCGAGTCGAAGGGGCCCGCCAGCGCGCAGAAGAAGCCGACCTTGAAAGCGACGCACTGCTTCAACGCTACGAGGCAGCGATTCACGAAGCGCGCAATGAGGCCGAGACAAAGCGAAAGAACAAGCTGGGTCATGCCCGGGAAGAACAATTGGGCATGGCCGAGGTGGCTCGTGGCCAGGCCGAGGCCCAGGTCGAGGCCGCCCGGGAGACTTTGGCCGCTGCCCTGGCGACTGCCCGAGAAGGGCTCAAGGCGACGAGCCGGGAGATTGCTCAAGCGGTCGCCACCCGGGTGATCGGGAGAGACCTTTGATGCGAAGCTCCATGCCCCTCACCTATGCGTATGCGGCGTCTGCGCTTCTGGTCGCCATCGCGCTTGTTCCCCGAGCCGCTTTGGCCGCAGGGGGGTCAGAAGGCGGCGATCCGGTGATGGACTTCATCTACCAGGTCGGAAATTTTGCACTCCTGATCGCGGTCATCTTTTTCGTCGCCCGCAAACCCGTGATGGCTTACTTGGCCGAGCGCCGCACGCAAATCAAAAACGATCTCGACAAGGCCGCCGAATTGCTCAGCGTAGCCGAGGCTCGCCAAACCGAGATTAGTGCCCGGCTGCGAGATCTTGAGGCCCAGCTGGAGGAGATCGCCGAACTCTCCAAGCAGCGAGCCGAAGAGGAGAGCGAACGAATTCTGGCCAAGGCCCGGGCAGCGGCGGAGCGAATCCAGTCCGATGCCCTGGAGGCCACCGCCCAGGAGTTGTTGCGTGCCCAACGGGAGCTCCGGGCCGAGGCCGCCGGGCTCGCCGTGGAACTGGCGGGTGAGATTCTCAAAGAGCAAGTCGGAGACGCGGATCGGCAGCGGCTCCTCGATGAATTCATTACTCGGGTCGAACCGAGATCTGACAACCAAACGCGCGGCGCCTAGGCGCCCACGAAAGCGCGGGCGAGGACTGGGAAGTCCAGGCCTGCCTTTGCGGGATGAACCCGAAAAGAGCGAGAGCGACTGATGTCTTCAAAAGCTTCTCTTCGATACGCAAAAGCGCTCTTTGCCCTGGGCAAGGAAGAGCAAAATATTCAGAGCCTTCGGAGCGAGGTTGCTCGTCTGGCCGAACTCTTGGCCGAGCACTCGGATTTTCGCGAAGTCCTGTTGACGCCGCTGTACCCTGCGGATGAACGCAAGGCGGTCCTGCTTCAAGTGGCGGAGCGGGCCGAGCTTTCTCATCTGCTCAAAAATTTTACTGCCTATCTCATCGATCGCCGCAGGCTGATTGATTTTCCGGGAATCGCCGAAGAGTTCAGCCGCCTGGCGGATGAGGACGAGGGTCTACTTACGGCCAAGGTCCGCTCGGCGAGTCCGCTGGACGAAGAGCGGGAACAAAGGCTGCAGCGCGCTCTTTCGGAACGAACGGGTCGGCGTGTTCGACTCGACATAGAACTTGACCCGACTTTGATCGGCGGTGCCATCGCAAAGGTGGGCGACCTGGTGATCGACGGAAGTCTTCGCACGCAGCTGGGTCAGTTGCGTGCCACTCTCATGAAGGGATCCTGAGCATGGATATCAAAGCCGCAGAAATTACCGACATCCTGAAGCGTGAGATTAGGGAATACGATCGCGAGATCGACGTGGCCGAAACCGGCACCGTCC
The DNA here is from genome assembly GCA_963933695.1 of uncultured Myxococcales bacterium. GTDB lineage: Bacteria > Myxococcota_A > UBA9160 > UBA9160 > UBA4427 > JAZXM01. The sequence continues at coordinate 4,132 of CAWVXN010000222.1, forward strand.
TCAGCGCGGGAGACGGTATCGCCCGGGTGTACGGCTTGACCAATGTGCTCGCTGGAGAGCTCGTTGAATTCGACGGCGGGCCCCGGGGAATGGTTCTCAATCTCGAAGAGGACAATGTTGGCGTAGCGGTTATGGGCGAATCCCATGGCATCAAAGAGGGCGGACTCGTTCGGCGAACTGGCCGTATCATCGAAGTCCCTGTCGGCGACGAGATGCTCGGCCGGGTGGTCGATGGCCTTGGCAATGCGATTGACGGCAAGGGACCAATCAACAACAGCGAGACCCGGCTGGTGGAGATCAAAGCACCGGGCATCGTGACCCGGAAATCCGTTAGCCGTTCTTTGGCCACTGGCATCAAGGCGATTGATGCCATGGTGCCCATCGGCCGGGGTCAGCGCGAGCTGATCATTGGCGATCGGCAGACGGGCAAGACCGCGATCGCAATCGATACGATCCTCAACCAGAAGGATACGGACGTCTTCTGTGTCTACGTGGCCATTGGGCAGAAGCAGTCGACAGTGGCCCAGGTGGTGGACAAGCTGACCCAACACGGTGCCATGGAATATACGGTGGTGGTGGCGGCGACGGCCTCGGACCCGGCTCCTCTCCAGTTCATTTCCGCCTATACGGGATGCTCAATCGCTGAGCACTTTCTACACACCGGCAGGCACGCCCTGATTGTCTTTGACGATCTTTCCAAGCAGGCAGTGGCCTATCGCCAGCTTTCTTTGCTGCTTCGCCGACCGCCGGGACGCGAAGCCTACCCGGGCGATGTCTTCTACCTGCATTCTCGTTTGCTCGAGCGGGCTTGCCAGCTCTCCGATGAACTCGGAGGTGGAAGCCTGACGGCGTTGCCGATTATTGAAACCCAGGCGGGAGATGTTTCGGCCTATATCCCCACCAACGTCATCTCCATTACCGACGGTCAAATCTTCCTGGAGACGGACCTCTTCAATTCGGGTCTCAGGCCGGCGATCAACGTGGGCCTTTCGGTTTCCCGAGTGGGGGGCGCGGCCCAGACTAAAGCCACCAAGGGAGTCGCGGGTCAGCTCAAGCTCAACCTCGCCCAATACCGAGAGATGGCGGCCTTCGCCCAGTTCGGGAGCGATTTGGACAAGGCCACCCAGGAGCAGTTGGCCAACGGCGAGCGGCAGACCGAGATGCTCAAGCAGCCTCAATATTCGCCCTTGGCCATGGAGGATCAGGTCGTTGCGATTTACGCGTCGACGCCTCAGAGAGGTCGTGACTCCTGGATTCGTGCTTTCGCTCTCGACGATGTGGGGCGCTACGAG
>CAWVXN010000223.1:0-5415 GCA_963933695.1 uncultured Myxococcales bacterium
GGGACGACGCCCGCCTCGGCCCCCATTCCCCCATTCCCCCGGTGCTCCCCACTCTCGCTGACCGGTTGGTTGGAATCAGGGGGGAGGATCTGCGATATTGCTCGCCGCGCCCAGACCCAGACCGAGACCCAGATCCAGGCCCAGACCCAGATCCAGACCCAGAGATTGACTGCACGGGGAGAAAAAAGTGGACGGGCCTCTCAGCGGGTATCGAGTTCTCGAGGTGACCACCACGGTTTCGGGGCCCATGGCCGCCATGGTGCTGGCCGATCAGGGCGCGGACGTCATCAAGGTTGAGCCGCCTATGATCGGCGACCCCGCGAGGTACCTGGGCAGCTCGCGTGAAGGCATGGCGGCGCTCTTTGCCGTCTTGAATCGGAACAAGCGCTCGCTTCCCCTGGATCTAAAGGATGCTCAGGACCTGGCGGTCTTTCGGGAGGTGGCCAAGACCACCGACATTATCGTCGAGAATTACAGGCCGGGGGTCGCCAAGAAATTGGGCATTGATTACGACTCTCTGGTGGGAGACAACCCGGGTCTCATTTACGCCTCGATCTCCGGCTATGGCGAGAGCGGCCCCTACGAAAATCGCAAGGTATTCGACCCACTGATTCAGGCGACGGTCGGAGTCAGTCATGATCAGGGCCAGGGCGAGCCTCGGAACGTGCGCACGATCATGTTCGACAAGGTGACCGCTTTGACGACCGCCCAGGTTGTCACGGCGGCTTTGCTTCAGCGGGGGAAAACAGGGCGAGGCCAGCATCTTTCGATCTCGATGCTGGACTCCGCCCTCTACTACACCTGGCCAGATCTGATGTGGTCGCGCACTCTGCTTGGGGATGGCGTGCAGCACACTGGAGAAATCGGAGACTGGTTTTCGATCTTCAAGGTCAAGGACGGCCACGTTTCCATCGTGCTCGTGCGGGATGAGTCTTTCGAACTCCTCTGCGTGTGGCGAAACTCGGAGCTCCACCAGGATCCGCGCTTCCAGACATTCCTGGCCAGACAAGAAAATACTGCCGAGCTAAAGGAAGCGTTGGAAGCCCTTCTCGCCGATGTGAGCGCGGACGAGGTGTGTGAGAACCTCGATGCCTTCGGGGTGCCGGTAGCGCGTCTCAACTCCCTGGACGAAGTCCATGCGGACCCCCAGGTGCAGCACGCGGGGAGCTTGGTGGAAACCCGTCACCCCGTGATCGGACCCATGCGCTACCCACGGCCCCCTTTTCATTTCGAGGGCCAGGCAGCCTTCCCTACACGCCATGCTCCTTTTCTCGGTGACCACACGCGGGAAATTCTGACCGAACTCGGCATCGATGAGGCTGAGATCGAGCGCCTCGAAGCGCGGGATGCTGCGAACCGCGAAATTCTTCGCTCCCTCCTGGGCTGAGGACCGCCCGGACCTCGTGGACCCGGGCGCAGTGCCGACCTCTGAGGGAAGGGGCCGGGGCAACGGCTAGTCCTTGATTCCTCGTCGTGGGCCCGGTGACATGGGCTGGCTTAATGAACCTTGAGGGCGAGCCTTTGTTGCACCGCAGAGCCCGTTCATGGGTGGGGCGGGGCTTGATTGCGTGGGGTTTAGCCCCTCGGGCGTCCCTGGGGGAATCGGGTGAGAGGGCCTCCTGGGCAAGCAGCAGTTTGTGAAATTTGACGGCGGGAACAGGGGGCCATATGCCCCCGGTATGTCTAAAGGTTGGCCTTGTCGCGGCTCAGACTTAGAAAGCAAGTGACAGTATGGGTGCATTCGGCTACGCTACGAAGGATTGCATCAAAATGCAGCGCAGGGAAAAATTCTAAGTTCCGAGTCACTTTTTCCTCGACATCCTAGTCATTTAATGAGATTGTGAACTGTAGGTCATTGCATACGGCTGCTTGAGATCCCCAATACTGCCCTTGGCTGCGCAAGTGATACCGGCCAGCGGAGAATTGGGGAGATAGTAGGAGCCGTAGGAGCCACTGTTTAGTATGGAGCCACTCTCTTGGGAAGGAGATTCGATGGAACGCGTATTAGCCTCAACGTTTGGGTTCTTGTTCTTAGCTTTCGGTCTGATGTTAGGGTCCAGCGCCCAGGCGCTCACCATCTCGGGCATAACGATCGCAACGGGCGGTACCAATACCGCCGACAATGGCGCGAACGGCGGCGGCAGTTCCGACAATACGAGCGCGACCTCTACTCTCATCTCGGGCGGCACCGTCGTGGATGCGGTCGCTGCCAGCGTGAGCGCGGAGACTCGCTACGCGTCGAACCTGTGGGCGGATGCCAGCTTCGGTGGCGTCGATGCCGTCACGACCAACTCGTATACCCTTTCGCTGAGCGTTAGCGCCGACGCGGGGACCTTCTACGACATCGCCATCGATAGTCTCTTCCAGGGGGTCCTGGTACGGGTAGACGACTCCTTCTCTGGTCAGTCGAGTGCCAGCGTCAGCGCAGTCACGATGTCCATCAACGGGAGTGTGAGTGTTCCGCACTCGACGAGCGCGCAGTTGTTGGCCCTGGGCTACTACAACGCAAACCAGGCTTTTTCCGAGGCCGGCTCGAGTAGCCTCACGGGCCTGTCGGGCACCACCACCTTGAACTTCGTCGTGGACTGGACCTCGAGCGCCGACAACAGTGATAGCGACGAGGCCGCGGTGTTGCTCGGCCTGGATGAGGCGGGTGGCTCCGTAAGCGGTGTCAGCGCGGGCGAATACGGCAACCTGTCTCCCTCCCGCGTGCAGGCCGACGACGGCCATTTCATCAACGTCAGCGCCACAGTGACCGCCATACCGGAGCCCGGCACACTGGTTCTGCTGGGGATGGGTCTCGCGGGCCTCGCAGCGCACAGGCGTCTAAGCTAGTCACCGCATCGGCTTGGCGTCCTGCCGGAGACGGCTGAAGGCTCCGGCTCGCGCTTCGGCCGGCTCGGCAGCGGCCAAGTGAGGTGGATGCCACAAAAGCGACTTGACTGCGCGTCGCCTGGGGATCAGCGCGGAACCAGCCCGATCGGAACGGGCATCAGGTTCCAGGTGAAGACGTCCCCGGGCTCCTTGCGACGGCGGATTACCCGGCCGACGAGGCGCTTCCCGTCCCATTCGTAGCGTCGTACCAACTTTTCCGTGTCGCTGGCTACGTAGAGCTCGTCGCGACCGTCTTCGTCGAGGTCCGCCAGAATCGACGCGTGCTCGAAGCCACCCGAGTTGCGATCAATGGACTCGATCTTCCAAGCCCCGCCGGATTGGGGGCGTAGAAGCCAGAGTCCGCTGACGAAACCCGCCACCACCATCTCCTTTCGGCCATCGCCTTCGATGTCTCCGACGGTCAGAAAACGTACGAACCGATCGGGAATCTTGGCGACCAGGATGCCGGCCGTGGGCGCGGTGTCCGCTTCGTAGCGCCGGATTTCGACTTGCTTTTCGAGTTGCTGTGTCCGCTTGTCAATCTCGCCCTCGATGGCGACGTAGAGTTCGTCCCGTCCATCCCCGTCGATATCGTCGACGAGAATCTCCTTGGCGTGCCGCCGGCCCAGGTCGGCGACCACGAACCTCCCCTCTCCCTTCGCGGGGACGTATCGCACCACTGTGCCCTTCTGTTTGCTTCCGTCCAGGCGGTTCGGCTCGCTCGGGGTCGCGTAGACCTCGGGCACCCCGTCGCCATCCAGGTCCCCGATCTCGATCTCGTGGACGAAGGTGTCGGGTTGCCGGTCGATCTCCTCGGCCGAAAACCCGCCGTCCGCAGTCGGGCGCAGGATTGCAACCACGCCTTGATCGTGGGTGGCCACCGCCAGGGCCTGTCGCCCGTCGCCGTAGAGATCCGCGATCTCCACGTCGCGTATGCGACTGGAGCGACCGCCGAAGTCCTGTTGCCAGACATGGGTTGCAACCAAGTCTCCGTCCCGGTTTTTCCAGGTCTTCACGGTCGCCTCGCTACCGCTCACCGTGAGCAGCCGGGCTTCGCCGGACTGTTCGGGAAAGCTCATGGCCTTGTGGAACACGTTGCTCTGCGGATCCTCGATGGCGACGACTTCCCACATGCCCTGCTCGGAGGGCACCAGGAACTCAAGGGCCGCCGGAAACGGAACCGGCGGCTTTCCCGGTTGAAACACCGGAAAGCGGGCGAGCGAGAGCACCAGGGCCTGGGTCGCCTTCGCAGCCGGGGACGCAGCCGCGGTGGGTACCGGCACCGACACAGACACCGCCGTCGGAGTTTCGGGGGATTGGGACTGTTGGGCGGAATCGGACGGGCGGCTCTCGGCCCCGCACGCCATGAGCAAGCTGGCCGCCAGGAGCCAGATGAATTGCGGTCCCCGTTTCCGGAGGACGGATGCGGGCTCCGATCGGTTTACCCGCCGGCGCCGGCGGGCGAGCCGGAGTCCGGTGAGGGTTAGGCCTCGTCGGTGCACGAGACCTCGATTTTCTCTTCGCCCCTGATTGATTTCGGGCATGGCCCGCCGGTCCCCCTTCGGACTGACTCTCACCGATCCAAGTTGGACCCGAGCCTAGAATACCATTGCCCGCAACGTGGACTCAAGGCGGGCATTCCCCGTTCCTTCTATCCGTTCCGCCAATCCGGGTGGAGCCCCAACTCGAGGCAGAGGGGCTGGGCGAGAACGATTTTTCCGTTGTGTTCCGCCGCGTGGCCTTCGCTGGCCAGCCAGGCGATGACCCTGCCCGGGACCTCCACTGGCGCCCCCACAGCGTACTTGGAGAGTTCCCCGTCCGGGTCGTTGAGTTTCATGGCTTCGGTCATCACGAAGCCGGGCTCGAGGTTCACGAAGCTGACCCCAGTCCCGGCATGCTCAATGGCCAGCACCCCGGCCATACGGAGCAGGGCCGCCTTGCTGGCCCCATAAGCAAAGCCCCAGCCACCGCTTCCTGTGGGTGCGGGCGGGTCGCTGAGGCCGGCGTTGGAGATCATGTTGATGATGAGCCCCTGGCCGCGATCGAGCATATGCGGCAGAACCTTCTGGGTGAGGTCGACCTGAGCGAGCAGGTTCGCCTCCAGTAGCGTGCGTACCTCCGCGAGATCAAGCTCGAGAAACGGGCTCATGTTGGCGGGGCCGATATAGATGGCATTGTTGAGCAGGACATCGATCCTCCCCCAGCGCTCGAGGGTGGTCTCGACGGCGGCCTGCATCGAGGCACCGTCGAGTAGATCGAGATGCATGGGCAGGGCCCGCTGGCCCGCGGCCTCCACCCGAGCGGCGGTGGTTTCAACGCTGCCGGGCAGGGGGCGGCCGTCCGCGGTCTCGCCCTCGCGCACGGTGCGCGCGGTTACCGCGACGTCGAAGCCCGCCTCGGCCAGGGCAATGGCCGACGCCCGGCCGATCCCCCGGCTGGCGCCCGTCACGAAAGCAACTTTTCTTTCTTCCATCGACTCTTCTCCTTGGCGTTGGGCTTTGGCGTTGGCCTTTGGCGTTGGTCTTTGGCGTTGGTCTTTGG
>CAWVXN010000224.1:0-5359 GCA_963933695.1 uncultured Myxococcales bacterium
CGCTAAGCAAGTCGTGATCGGCGGGTCGAGATCAAGTGAGCAGTGATCCCCCAGCAACCCACAGGAAACACGCGATCAAAGCCCGCGTTCAGCCCCCACCACACGCGCGCATGAGCGCGAAGACCACTGCCAGGCCAATCCATACCAAGCTTCCCCCGGCTTTCAGCCAGCCCCCGACCGTCTTGCGCGGTTCCGGGTCGCCCATGGGCAGGGGACCCCCCTCGTCATCGAACGGCGCCGAGGAGTCGCTCTCGGAAGCTAGATCCCGCGCAAAAATTCCGGAGGGCAGGCCGGCAACTTGAAAGCGAGCGGGCCCAGTGCGACCCCCGCAATGCAGGCAACTCCGGGTCTCCGGCGGAAAACTGACATCACAACTCGGACAGCGAACCTCGAATTCATGCGCTTCGGCCATCAATGCACTCCCGTCGTCGAGACCAGCGAACTCGGCTCAATTCCCATTCCCCGAACAACGTGCTCCCACATTTCGTCCGCCGGAACCTCGAAAATAATCTCGGGAACCGCCTCGGCAGAGAGCCAAGCTCCCTGGGCGATTTCGAACTCCAACTGCCCGGGTCCCCACCCCGAATAACCCAAAAAAAACCGCAGCGCAGCGGGGGGAGCTTCCGCAACTCGCTTGAACACGTCCATCGATCCACCAAAACGCACGCCCTCGAGCACCAAGTTGGTCTGATCTTCATCGAAGGAAAGGGACGGCGAATCGCCCAAGAGCATCCAACCCGAACCGGGCTCCACCGGTCCCCCCCAAGCCGCCGTCGCCCCGGGGTCTCCGTGCCATTCGGACTGGAGGCTACTGAAGACGTCCGAAAGTCGAAGCTCAGCGGGGCGGTTGAGCACGAGACCAAAACTCGCACTGCTCTCATGCTCGATCATGAGAAGCACCGTGCGACAAAAATTTGGATCCTGGAGCTGTGGCATGGCGACCAACAGCGATGAAGTCAGACCTGCATCATTCACAGCAACAGGCTAGCAGGCCCGATACCCTCCCCGGGTGAAGAACGCCGGACTCCAGCCCAGGGCCGAGTTCCTGATCGCCTTCGGAGTCGGGATTGGGGGGATCGGGCTGGCCACCGTGGGCTTCGCCGCCGACTCGATGAGCGGCCTGTGCGGGGTGGCGCTCTCCAGCGCCCTCGCCCTTGTTGGCTTCACTTGGGCGCTCACCGCGGGCAATTCCTTGCCCCGGGCGACCCTTCTCCAGATTGGCCCCCCCGAGCGACCGCTCCCGGGCTGGAGACTGGCCACGGCGATCGGCGGGATGCTGGCCTTGAGCCATTTACTGAGGCTCGTCCTTGCGACCACTGGAGCCCAGGAGGGAAGTAGGATCGCCCGGATCGATTCGCTTCTCGCCCAGGCCACGGGGCCCGAGCTCCTCGCCGCTGTCCTTGCACTGGCCGTCGCCCCGGCCTTGGCTGAAGAACTTCTTTTTCGCGGCCTCCTCCTTGGGCGCCTCAAATCCCGCCTGGGGGCTGGAACGGCCCTCGTGCTCTCCTCGCTGCTCTTCGGGGCCATTCACCTGGATTTTGCCCAAGGCGCAGCGGCGGTGGTTCTCGGCCTCTATCTCGGCGCCCTCACCCTGGGCACTGGCAGCACACACGCAGCGATCCTGTGCCACGGGGCCAACAATTTGGCGGCGATCGGCGCCGCGCGTTGGCTGAGTTGAAATTTCATCGCAGAATTTTCGACTGATTTGCTTTAGCGAAAGGCCCCACTGGACGAACGCATATATAGGCGCTGCGTCCACACTCGGGGGTCATCGAAATGCCTCAAGCCAACCGAATCCTGCTCCTCGACGACGGAGAACTCTCCAACGTCGCGCGTATCCTCAACGCCCTTGGGCTCGAGCATACGCGCATCCGGGGCCAACAGGTCGTGGGGAAGCTTTCCCCTCCGTCGGAACTACTCATCACCACGTCGCGTTGCGCCCAGCTGGTGCGTCGCGGCTCCCCCCCCGAGGCCTCATCCGGGCGCCCGGTTCGAATTATCGGGGTCCACGAGAACTCAAGCGCCATGCGGCGCATGCTCCACCGCATGGGATACGACTTGCTCGTCGGCCTGCCCGGCAAGGACGAAGTCTGGCAGCCGCTGATTCACCGGGCCACCTACCGCGGCAAAGAGCGCCGATGCGGGGCGCGGATCATCGTGGGATCACCCGTGGCCCTATCGACCAGCGGTTCGGAGCCCGCAGTGCTGGCCGCCACCCTCATGGAAATTTCCAACCGAAGTTGTCGACTCCTCGCCTCCTCGAAGCTCAAAACCGGAAGCGAACTCGAGCTCACACTGCCGGAAACCACCACGGCCAGCAGGCCCCTGACCCTCGCCGGCCGGGTCATCCGCTCGGGCAGCGGGCCCAGCCCGGATTGCCAGAGCGTTACACTGATCTTCGACCACCCCATGAGCTCGGAGACTCGAACCGAACTGAATGGCGTCGTCAACCTCTGGTCCGTCGGACCGCCCGCGGACGCAAGCGACGGCTCAGGCTCGAAATCGTCCCTGGAGGCCCCCCATTCCTCCCGTGTCCCAATGACTGCCCCAACAACTGTCCCAGTGGATGTGGATCCCGGGGCAGCCACAAGCATCCGCATACCCGTCGAAATCACTGAATCTCAGCGGTCCGAGTAGTCTCCGAAAGGCAGACCTCCCCGGGAGAACGGAATCCCGTCTTGAGCTCGCGGCCGAGAGGCCGGGCGCCCAAGCGCGGAATCGCCGGATTGAGGGCCTTCTCGACGGAGCCGCCTGTCTCCGATAGGCTCCGCCCTCCCCACGAAGGGCTTCTCTTCCCAGGGCAGCGACAAGCGGGAGAAACCGACCCATGAGGGGCCGGGATACAGGAGGACGGCATGGCGCGAAGCAAGAGCAAGCAGAAGATTCGAAAGCGGCAAAACAAGCAGAGAACCCGGCGACGTAAGCAACAGCGCAAGGACGCCAAAAAGCCGACCCAGTAGCCGACGAGGCGGTCGGCCACCCCCGGGGTCGCGGGACTCTTCTTTATGGGCTCTTCTTTATGGGCTCTGTTTAAGGGCTCTGTTTAAGGGCTCTGCCTAAAAGCTCTTCCTGAGGGCTCTGTCTAGGAGACCTGCTTAAGGCGCTCTTTTTACAGGCTCCTCTAATTTTGTGATCCGCGTGCTCTGCCCCTATGAGTCATCTCCTTGAGGGGTGCTCGAAGGACCTCCGTCTCGGCGAGCGGCCCCTCTCCCGTCAACCGGCCCGCTTTAAGCCTACGCGCCCGATCGAATGCCTTGGGGCCGATTGCCAAGAACCCTTTGCCAAGCACTCGCAGCCAGGCACTCATTTTTCAAGTCCCCATCGTCACATACCCATCTCGATCGGGGGGATTTGGGCGAGGACGGCAGAGAGTGAGAAGTCCCGAGGGGGGCACGAGCATCGTTCGATTGAAAATCGCCGGCATTGCTGCCACCATGGCCTCCCGCCGTGGGAAACGGTCCGGTGATTCCGGTACCTCCAGCGCCGGGCGACCGCAATTCGATTCCAGCGTGCATGACGGGCACGGGAATCACGACAAAACACCTACCAGATGAGGGACGACTAGCGTGAGTGATCAACCGACCGTGGGCGAGATTCAAGTCGATACCACCAACCTCTATCGCGAGGAAACCTACTCCGACCTCAAGGTCGCCTCTATTCGGCGACTGACACCGGTCCACGAGGACGGCAGCGAAGACACCGAGCGAGAGACCCTCTTCATCGGCGAAACCACGCTGATGTCCCAACGCGGACCGCTTCCCGTCCAGGCTCCCATCCAAGCCCAGACTCTCACCGAAGCATTCGAAAAGTTCCCCGAAGCCGTCAACGCCGCGGTGGATCAACTAATCGAACAGGCCCGGGAGATGCAGCGCCAAGAAGCATCGCGAATCGTCGTACCCGGGCAGCCCGGCGGCGGCGGCGGCGGCGGTCCCAGCCGCATCATCGGATAAATCTCCACCGCCGGAGAACCGCGCGCTACTCCCCCTGGGTTTCAGGATCCGACAGCAACACCGGGGCCGCCGCTATTCCAAGCGAGCCGGTGAAGCGATCCGCGTAGCGCGCCTCGCAGCGACCCTGCTCGCAGAAAATCTCCTTCAGAATATCCGCCGCCAGTTCGCTCGACTTGGACCACCAGAGATTGCTCTGGAGCTGCAGCACCGCGATGGCGACAGTGGGGTCGGCTGCGGGAGCGACGCCAACGAACCACTCGTACCGCCCATGGGGATCGGCCCCGGTGATATTGCCCGTCTTGCCTGCCACCTTGATATCTCTCAACTTCGGCCGACCACGCCGATCCCGAAAAGCGCTGCGCGCCGTCCCGTGGGTCGTGGTTCGCACCAACATGCCTCGCAACTCTTCGGCCATTTCAACCGGAATGACGCGACGCGGATCGCTCCGAGCCGGCAGCGCAAGACCCTGCCCGCGACCATCCACCACCCGGTCGACCCACCAGGGTTCGATCTGCTCGCCATTGGCCAGGGTCGCGGCGAGTTGCACGGCATGGAGCGGCGTAATCCGGGAACCCGCGAGTCCACAACCCAAGCGCCCCAGGTCGTAGTCGCTCTTGCCCGGGTCCACACTGCCCGCGGCGTGGCCCGGAGCCGGTGAATCGAGCCAGCCGAAGTTCTTCATGGACGAGAGAAGAACTTCGCTTCCCACCGTATCCACGGCGAGTTGGGCAAAACACTGATTATTCGAACTGGCAAGCGCACGCTCAAGGGAGGCCGTATTCCCGCGTTTCGGACGATGCACCCGTGAGGGGCTCAAGCGATACTGGTTGCCGCTATACAGGCAGGGGCGACGGGCGCGGTCCGGCGCGTGCTGAAGCGCCGCAGCGGCGGTCACCACCTTGACCAAGGACGCCGCGGGATAGGATCGCTCGGGAGGAAAAGCCAGAGGATCCGTAGAAACGTAGGCAATCACACGGCCGGTCCGAGTGTCGAGGGCGATGACATGCCCGCGCTTGACACGGCCTCGCTTCAAAATTCGCAAAATGCGCTCGGTGAGTTTTACATCAAACGAATACTCGACCCGGTAGTCTCCATAGTCGTGAAAGACCGGGGAGGGCTCGCCGCCAGTCTCCGGGGAGAGCACTTCGGTGGACCGTCGGTGGAAGGCCGAGTAGTCGTCGGGACCCACCGGAAGGTGAGACAACAGGCCGTCCGGCGCCGGGCGATCGGCCCGCAAGCCCATAAGAAGCGGCGCCGCTGGGTCAACAACCGGGGCCCCAGGCTGGGGCGCCCCTTCAGCCACCCCGGGTTCATCGACCCGGGACGCAGCGATCCAAAAAACCAGTGCCAAGGCGACCGGGATGCCCAGAGCCGCCAGGGTAAATTTGCCGCGCCGGGAAAGCCGACTC
>CAWVXN010000225.1:0-5342 GCA_963933695.1 uncultured Myxococcales bacterium
CCCGCGGACTGCAATTGCCAAAGCAGCAGGGAAGTGATGTCGCTGTATCCGACCAGGGGTTTTCGCGCCCGCCGAAAGGCCTTGGCATCCAGGCTTCCCAGCAGGCGACTGCTCCCGTAGCCGCCACGAGCACAAACAATGGCATCAATGTCCGGGGCAGCGACCAACTCGCTTAGTTCCTCGGCCCGCCGGGCGTCCTCCCCAGCTAGGTAGCCCGCACCCTGGGTCAGATCGCTCCGACGAACGGGCTCAAACCCCATTCCACGCAGGGCCTGTTCCCCCGCTTCCAGACGCACGGGGTCGACGACACCCGCGGGCGCCGCGATTCCGATACGGGCTCCTGCTCGAAGGCCACGGGCTTGCAGGGCGGAGGGCAACGGTCTCCTCACATCTCGCCCACGGGCGATCAGTTGCGGATCAGAAAATAAAGGATTGGAACCCGGAAACCAGTATATGAAGAGTCGGAAAAGGCGTCGAGTTCACGAAAATTTGGCCGAGTGCGCACTCACTCAAAAGGGATCGTCGTCCGCGTACCCGCCGCGGCCTTGGAAGCCGGAGTCCGCACCCGAAAAACCCCCACCGTCGCTCGCTCCCCCATAAGGATCATCGGAAATAGGCCAGTCGCGGAACTGGGCGAAACGACCTTCGAATTCGAGCTTCACCGTATCCGTAGGCCCATTGCGCTGCTTGGCGATGATCAACTCGGCCATGTTCTCGTGCTCGGTTTCCCGATTGTAGACCACGTCGCGATAGATGAAGCCAATGATGTCGGCGTCCTGCTCAATCGCGCCCGATTCGCGCAAGTCGGCCAGCATCGGGCGCTTGTCTTCCTTACGAGTCTCAGGTCCGCGGTTCAGCTGAGAGAGCGCCAGGACGGGAATATTCAACTCCTTGGCCAGGCCCTTGAGGCCTCGGCTGATCTCAGAAATTTCCTGCTCGCGGCTGCCCGCCCCGCCGTCGCCGTGGGCAAGTTGCAGATAGTCGACCACCACCAGGTCGAGGCCGTGCTCGGCACGCAGACGGCGACTCTTCGAGCGGATCTCAAGCACAGTCGCCGCACCCGTGTCGTCGATCCATACGCCGGCCTCGGCGAGGCGTGCGGCGGAAACCATCAGTCGCCCGTGCACTTCGCCTGAAATCAGACCACTTCTAAATGTTGCAAAATCCACCTGGGCCTCGGAGGAAAGCATGCGCATGATCAACGAGCGGGTCGTCATTTCCAACGAGAAGACCGCGACGGTCTTTCCCCCATCCACTGCGGCGTTGCGCGCAATATTCAGGGCCAACGCTGTCTTTCCCATACTGGGCCGAGCGGCCAGGATGAAAAGGTCTCCCGGCTGTAGCCCTCCGGTCAGTTGATCCAGCTTTGCATACCCGGTGGAAAGCCCGGTCAACTCGCCACTGCGGTTCATCAGCATATCGACGTGATCCATCGCGTCGTGTACGCCTGTCTTCAAGCTTTGAAGAGTCTGGCTGCCCTGCTCTTGACCCAGAGCAAAAATACGGCCCTGGGCGCTATCGAGGAGTTTGTCTGCAGATTCCCGACGGTCGTAGCCCAGGCTAGCGATCTCCGAAGCCACGCTAATCAGGTTCCGCTTCTTGGCCCCCTCCCGGACGATTCCCGCGTAGTGCATGACATTGGCCGCCGTCGCTTCGTAGTCGGCGATCTCGGCCAAGAGCACCACCCCGCCCACAGCATCCAGCAGATCTTCCACCTGCAGATAATTATTGAGGGTCGTCAGGTCGACGGGCTGATTTCGGTCCTTGAGCTGCACCATGGCCCGATAAAGAAGTTGGTGAGCGGGATGATAAAAATCCTCATCCTTCAACTCCGTCACCAGAGAATGGATAACGCCATTGTCGAGGAGGATCGCCGACAACACCGCCTTCTCGGCGGACAGGTCGTGGGGCGGCTCTCGGCCCGCACTCATACCCAAGCTGCGGCCTTGGGTTGAACCCGCAGACCGACCGGGAATCTCGTCGAGACTCATCCACCCCCCCCTCGGTAGTCCCAGGCCGAAATGGACCGGGGACCGCCGGTCGAAGCATCATATCATTGGACATGCGGAAGCGGGAAGCTTCAATTTACGCATCCGCCAAAGAAGTTCCAAGAGCGGCTCTCTCGGCGATGCGAGCTCCGCGAGAAGCGAGCGCGGGCCCAAGATCTAAGGCATCTCGGCCTCAACTCAGCGGAAAAAATCCGCGACCACCCGGATCTGCTGTCCAACCCAGATCTGCTGTCCAGAGGGCGACAACGAATCGGCACGGACAATCCCAGCTCGCGAAGCCCGGCACTCAAATCCTGGCACTCAAACCCCGGCACAAAAAAGAACCGGATGCTCTCGAATCCGTCAGTCCGTCGCCGAGACGATCACCTTTAGATTGGCCACCATATCACCGTGTATCCGGATCGAAACCGTATGCTCACCCACGGTCCGAATGGGCTCATCCAGCGAAATCTTGCGCCGATCGACGATCTGCCCCTTTTCGGCCAACTGATCGGCCAACTGCTGGGCGGTCACCGAGCCGAACAGCTTGCCCTCTTCGCCGGCCTGAGCCTCAAACTCGAGGACAACGGCTTCCAGGCGAGCCTTCAGGGCTGCGAGGTCCTTCATTTCCTTGGCCTGCTTATCGCTGATCATCCGTTGCTGGTGCTCAACTTCCTTCACCCTACCCTGGGTGGCCAAAACGGCCTTTCCCTGGGGTAGAAGGAAATTTCGCGCGTAACCGGGTTTTACGCTCACCAAGTCACCCGCAACGCCCAGGCGATGTACCCCTTCGCTCAAAATAATTTTGACCACCGACATCGGTTCAGCCTCCGCCTAGTAGTGACTCGCCGCATACGGGAGCAGCGCGATATGACGAGCCCGCTTGATCTCGGACGCGAGCTTGCGCTGATGCTTGGAACAAGTTCCAGAGATTCTGCGCGGAGTAATTTTACCGGTCTCTGAAATGAAGAGCCGGAGAGTTTTCGCTTCTCGATAGTTCAGAACTGCGGTTTTGTCCGCGCAGAAGCGGCACACCTTCCTGCGCTGGAACATGCCCTTTTTCTGGCCCTTTCGGGCCTTCTTGCGCGCGGCAGAACGAAGCTGGGCCTTGACGCTCCAAGGGCCTCGCGGGGGGCCGCGGTCGCCACGGTCACCTCTATCTCCACGGTCACCTCTATCACCTCGGTCACCTCTATCCGCACTGGGGCCTCGACTCGGCCGACTGTCGCCGGTTCCACCAGCGGGGGATGCGGGGGGCCCAGCCGGGCGCGCACCTGCCTCGGAGTTATCGGATTCGCTCATGATTGTTCCTCCTCGCTTCCGTCCGCTTTCGCCTCTGGCTTCCCGGGCGCAGCAGCCTCATCGGCACTGGCTGCCGGGTCGGCCACTGTCTCCTCAGCCGCAACCACAGGAGCGTCTTCGGTCGGGGTTTCAGCGGCGGCGGACTCGGGCTCAGCCCCAGCGGCCTCCCCTGCTGTCTCGCTCGCCTCTGCTTCCTCTTTCGCCTTCGCTTCTGCCGCGACGGCCGCCGCGGCCGCACGCTCGGCGGCAAGAGCCTCGGCCTCGGCTCGAGACTTGGCCTCTTCGGCTTCTCGCGTGGCCTTTTCGGCGGCGCGCTTCTCGAGCTCTTCTTCGCGCTCCTTGGCCTCGGCCACCCTGCCCTCGATGTCGGTCACATCGTCATTTACTTTGACCGTCAGGAAGCGCAGCACAGACTCTTCAAGACGCAGCACTCTTTCGAGTTCGGCCACCACCGGCCCGGGATCGAGAAAGGACAGCAGGTAATAGTGCCCCTTCTGGAAACGGTTGACCTCGTAGGCGAGCTTGCGCTTGCCGAGATCATCGCAGAGTAGGCGGATTGACGAGCCGGCCTCGAGTAATTCGTAGAGACGGCTCAGAATCGTGGCCGAGCCCTCTTCCGAGATCTCCGGCTGGATGATGATATTGAGTTCGTATTCCCGCACGCTTGACTCCTCCTCCTGGACAGGTGCCGGTGGCACCCGAGCCCGCTGCCGAATCGCGCCGGGTCGGGACCGGCGAGGGCACTGGGACTGAGGGTTTATTTCATTGAAGGGGCTTCAGAGGCCCCCAGTAAGCGCGCATTGATACCCCAAATACGCGTCCCCAGCCAGAGGTTCCTTTGGGGCGAGTCAGAGCCCGAGCATCAGCGCGTGAAGCCTCGGATCATCGGCAAGTTCCGGGTGGAAGGTGCTGGCCAAAATCCGGCCCTGGCGTACCAGGACCGGCAATCCATCCACGCGCAGGAGCACCTCGACCCCAGGACCCGGGTCGGCGATCTGAGGGGCCCGGATGAACACACAGCGCATCCCTTCGAGGTCGGCAGCGGCCCCGGGGTCGGCCTGGGCCACAAAAGAATCGACCTGTGTCCCGTACGCGTTGCGAACCGCACGCACATCCAGGAGTTCCAGGGTGGGAACCGGATGGTTCTCGCACTCCCGGGCCAGCAGAATGGCACCCGCGCAAGTTCCCAGGATCGTCCCACCCGCCCGAGCAAATGCGCGAATCGGCTCAAAGAGCCCGAGCCGGTCCAGCCCCTTCGAGATGGTCGTGCTCTCTCCCCCGGGGATAATTAATCCTCGAAGGCCTGCAAGGTCTTCTTTGCCCAAGACCCGGACACCCCGAACGCCCAGACGCTCAAGCATGGCGAAGTGCTTATCCACCGCTCCCTGGATCGCCAGGACACCGACGCACGTACCCTCTGCTGCCACTGCCTGGCTCATCACCGGATGAACCGGCTACCAGCCCCGGTTGGCCAGGCGCTCGCTCTCGGCCAGGGTCGACATTTCAATCCCTTCCATCGCGCTCGCCAGGCCCCGACACGACGCCACGACTTCGGCCGGATTGTCCCAATGGGTATTTGCTCGCACGATCGCCCGGGCTCGGGCCGAGGGATCCTCACTCTTGAAAATGCCCGAGCCCACGAAAATGGCCTCGGCTCCAAGCTCACGGCAGAGCGATGCGTCCGCCGGGGTAGCGATCCCGCCCGCAGCGAAATTCGGAACCGGAAGACGGCCATTGGCGTGCACGAAACGAACCAGCTCATAAGGGGCCTGGAGATGCTTGGCCTGAGCCATCAATTCCTCGGGACGAAGGACCTGGAGGGCCCGGATCTCGCCGCATACCGAGCGAAGGTGCCGCACCGCCTCGACGATGTTTCCGCTCCCCGCTTCTCCCTTGGTCCGAATCATCGCCGCACCTTCTCCGATGCGCCGCAGGGCTTCGCCCAAATTCCGCGCTCCGCAGACGAAAGGCGACTTGAATCCGTGCTTGTCTATATGATGCTCGTCGTCCGCGGGCGTCAAGACCTCGCTCTCATCGATAAAATCCACCCCA
>CAWVXN010000226.1:0-5337 GCA_963933695.1 uncultured Myxococcales bacterium
CCCTGAGGCGTCTTCCACTGCTTCAAGATCGGACTTGGGCCGTTGCCTGGGCGGTCGCTTTCCGGCAAGGGCAAAGCGGATGATGGTTCCCTTCAGGTCATGGATCGAGGACAAGGCCGGCAGCGCCGCCCATCGATTGGTTGCGTCGTTGCCAAAAGTGAGGAGTCCGGCGTGCTGGGTCTTGTCGGCGTCGATCACCGGGTCAAGGTCGTATACCCCCATGCTGCGGCGGAGCAGTTCCGTTTCCTCGAAATCGCCCCGGAGGTAGAGCCAGCCCTCGTGGCTCCCGAACGCTTCCCAGTAGCTGTGCAAAGCTTCTTGGGTGTCGTTTTCAGGGTCGAGGGAGATCGAAACGAAGGTGATGTTCGGGCCCACGGCCCCATCAAAGGCCGAGTGAAGGCGGACCAGATTAGACGTCGTGCCCGGACACACCAACGCGCACCCGGTAAACATGAAGTTCACGACAATCGGGCGATCTTTGACCAGATCATCAAAGAAGCGGTAGGTCCGCCCGTGCTGATCCGTCAGGGAAATATTGGGAAACTCATCGGAAACTTTGCCCCGAGCCTCTCGTGGTTCGAGGCGGGCCCTAATCGCCGCGTAGTCAATCGCTTCCGTTGCCGCTGCATTCTCAGCTGCACTCATGTTGCCACCTGCGCTCATGTTGCTCGCTGCATTCGTGTAGTCAGTCTCCCGGAGGGACTCAGTCGAGTCCTCGTCCAAGGGAGAGCAACCCGCGATCGCGAAAACCGAAATCAGGGCCTTGGCCCGCGTGACGCCCCGACTTGTCATTGAAAACATTTGCTGAAAACATCCATGAGAGGGTATAAGTATTTGAAGTTACGCGATCCTCGTGGTTCGTGCCTGAGGACAAGAAGACCTTTCCGGTTTTTTCGATCGTTCAATAAAGAGAATATGAATGTCCATCTCTCCTGAAGCAGAAGCAGCCCCCTCCCAAATTCCGGCTTCCGCCCGGCAGGTTGCGCCCAACGCCGCTGGCGCGCGGATGCTTGGGAAAAGCTATCGCGAACTCCTGAGGCAAGAGTTGATCCGGGCCATCGAACACGCCGAAATAGGCCTCGGGGTTGAAGTGCCCCTGCTGCGGGAGCGAATCGAATCTCTCGACGCGTCCAAGCGTTTCTCTCCCGCTCTCTTTGCCGGATTTTCTCGGCTGGCCGATGCCTTTCGTGACGAAAAATCAGAAGCTGTTCTCGACGCGCTCCAGTGGCTTTGCACACTCAGCAAAAAAGAGATCCTCGATGCACGGTTTCGCTTTGGTTCAATTCTTGAGGAGCGTTGGGAGGATCCCTTCATCGCCGAAATTCGGAAGCCGCCGACGGACCGCCACAGTGACGGGGATACCGAGTTGCAGGCATTGCTCGAGACCGATCTCTCCGTCGTGGATGCGGTTTACTCCGATGCGCTGAGGCTTATCGAAGAAGCCGACGAGGACATGCACGCCGAGATCAGCCAGTACGTCACCCGCTTCAAGCTCTTCCAGGGGGGTGGGGTTGCCGCGGTCAGTTCTCCGAGGGTATTCGGCGCGGTTTTTCTCAGGCTGCCTTCGGATTCGACTCCACTGGGGCCCTACATGATCGAACACATGGTTCACGAGACCTCGCATCTTGCGCTGAATGCCTTGATGGCCCACGACCCCCTGCTCCAGAACCCCCACGAGATTCATGCGGCACCGATTCGCCCGGACCCGCGCCCCCTCTATCAGGTGCTCCACGGCACTTTTGTTCTGGCTCGGAACCAGCGGGTCTTGAAGCGACTCGCCGAGGGCCGGCCCGAAGAGTTCCCCCTTGGGCAGAGCTTCGAGCGTTCGGCCGAGGCGTACGCCCGGGGGCTTGAAACTCTCCAGGAGTACGCTGTCTGGACCGAAGCGGGTTCAGCGCTTTTCGGCACATTCGATCCGTTGGGCTAACGCTCCCGGTGACCTGCAGCCGAGTTTTTGATTCGGTTACCCGCTTCTCTGCGACGCCCAAATATCTGTATTTGCAGGAGAAATATAGATAAGTCTTTGAACGGGGGTCGTGGGACTATCATTACAGATGAGTAGTCTGTAGGGTATTCACAGCAGGGCATTCCCCTCATCGAATCACGCGGGGTGATTTTGTGTGGGGGGCCCTACTCGGGAGATCCGCAATGAAGATTACTCGTCGATCATTGATTCGAGGAACCGTCGCCACGGGAATTGCCGGCGCTGTTGGGGGCACTGGGGAACTCCACGCGAGAGGCCGCAACAAGCGCCGCGGCGGAAGTGGCGGAAAGAATGGAACCCCTGCAGCCGCCAAGCGAGGCACCGGGCCCTTCGGTTATACGCCCTTCACGGCGACGTTCAGCCTCCCGGATGTACTCAATGACGCGAAAGTGGATCCCAGCGATGGCACTGTGCACAACGACGTCAATCTCAGCCCCGCGGCAGGGACCCCCGAAAGCAGCGTTGGGTCCGATGCGGTCTACCACGGTTACGCACCGGAATACCGACGCAGTCACCCTGTACACGCAGCGGGCAATGCGAATCTGCCCCCCGAAGAAAAGTGGGATCGATTCGACAGCGGCGTGGGCATCGGCGGCAGTGAACTTCACTACCAGTTGAGCGCCGAGCGCAGCTCTCATAAGTTTATGGGCGATAGCCCCAACATCCAGACGCAGATCTTTGGTTATGCGAGCGCCAGCCTGGACGGCGAATTCAATCTGACCGGCAGGGGGGTTTTCCCCGCTCCGACGATTCTTGCGCGCCAGGGTCAGCCCATCATGATGCGCGTTCAGAACAACCTCGGGACGGTCGGCGAGCTGGGAACCGCCCCGGAGTGCTCGGTGCATCTCCATGGTGACCATACGCCAGCTCACTCGGATGGGTACCCGGATTTCTACATCATGCCTGGGCGACGGCGAGACTACTACTATCCCAATATCGGGCCGCGGAGTTCCGCCGTTCCTGCTCCCGCAGGTGCCTCGCCCGAGGAAATCGCTCGAGCGGGCAATACTGGGCCCTATTCCCCTTCCGACTTGCCCACCACCATGTGGTACCACGAACACGGAATGGACATTACGGGTTATCTGGTGAGCCGCGGCTTGGCCGGCTTCTACCTGATCCAGGACGACATCGAACTCGACTTGATCCAGCGCCGAGTTCTTCCGGCGTTCTATAACACTCCGGAAATGCCCGGCTTTGCCGACGACACGATCACCGATATCCCGTTGGCCTTGATGGATCAGAACTTTGACTCGACAGGCACCGAGCTCCCGTATAATTTTCTCGACCACAACGGGCGACTCGGAGACGTTTTTACCATCAACGGTACGGTGCAACCGTTTTTCGAGGTCGAGCGTCGAAAGTATCGGTTGCGTTTTCTCAACGCATCCAACGCCCGGATCTACCATCTGCGCCTAAGCAACGGCGGCTTCATCCAGCTTGGTCAGGATTCCTGGGAGTTCCCCAAGGCCATCGCGACTCGGGAGTTCACCCTCGCCATGGCTCAGCGCGTGGATACCATTGTTGATTTCAGCGATGCCCCCGACGAAGTCTATCTTGAGAATCTGATGGTCCAGAAGGATGGGCGCGGTCCCAAGGGAATCAGTCGGCGCAATCGGACCCCTCTCATGAAATTCGTGGTCAAAGGTCCTCGGCACAACAACGATGTGAGCGTGGATGTCGGGACACCCCTACGCCCCTTCGAGCGCATCAAGAAAAGCGAGGTCCAGGCCACCCGGTACTTCAAGTTTGTTCGCCGGAACGGTGCGTGGCAAATCAACAACCATTTCTTCAGTCCCCGGACGACCAATGCGACTCCGGTGCTCAACAGTGCCGAGCGTTGGATCTTCGAAAATGGCGGCGGCGGTTGGTGGCACCCTGTGCACATTCATCTCGAGGCCCACGAAATCGTCAAGTACAACGGTAAGCGGCCACCCCCGCAGTATCGTTACAACGTCGATGTTTCCGTCCTTGAGCCCCGGGGAACGAGCGAGTTCCTGATGAAGTTCAGGACTTTTACCGGCCCCTTCGTGTTCCACTGTCACAACCTTGAGCACGAGGACATCCGCATGATGCATGTCTTTGATCCGAGGCCCGAGGGACACGAAAGCCTGAACGACGGTACGCGACCGCACAACGACGATACGTTCCAGGACGCCTACGGATCCACCTATCGAGAGAACTCGGGCATGGTCGAGAACGAAGATGACTGGGAGGGTGAGGGAGGCCTCTTCTTCGATAACGAGGGCGATAGAGAAATTCTTCTAGGGCGTGATGTTGGTTTCCCGGCGACCGATTTTTCTCCCGGCGGACAAGTTGAGCCAGGTCCTCCCGGACCCGATGCCCCGGACAACGAGGAGAACGAGTAACGAGTGCTGTTTTGGCCCCGCGCCCGTCACCCCTAAAATTCTATGTCAAACGAAACCGAATCCGAAATTACCGTTGTCGAAGCCAGAATGGCTCGAATCGAGGAGTTGTCCGCCCAAATCCTCGAGGCGAGCGATCGATTGGAAGAGTTCTGGAGCGACCTTGGCGATCGCCTCGCAGTTGTCGGCCTGGAAGTCTGGGCGGACGAACTCCTGGAGGGCTCAACCGAGTTGCTCTTTGGTGAGGACGAAACCGAGGGCGAACCCGAGGGCGAACGCGGACTGCAACTCGGCTTCTACAACTTCCGGGCCCCGGACATCGATTCGGCCCCGGGGCAAGGTTGGACGTTTGCAGTTCGGCCCGGGAGCGTGGTTCTCGGTGCGACCCTGTACTCTAGTCTTGATCACCCGGAAGCCCGGGGCGTCCCCCGGCGTCTAGACCAAGAACCCGCCTCGGTCCGGTTGGCGGCGCTCCACCAGCTTCCCGAGTTGATGAACGCCATTCTGGGGGCGCAGAACGACACCCTTGCCGTGGTGCGCTGCGCAATCGGCGAACCCGTTGAGGCCCATGCAATGGTGGCCTCGCCCTTTGCACGCAAGACAAAGGAAGGCGCGTCCTCGGCTGTGGTCCCCCTTATGGAGATGAAGCCCTCGAATAGCCGCTGAACCCCGGACGCCGAGAAGCGGCTACCCGGATACAGCCTGCCCGAGTACCGCCGAGGCTGTGTGGAATCGCCTGGCAGTGGGCCTCAACCCAGCCACTCGAGCCATCGCCCATGGGGGTTGCAACGCGCCAGGCAACGCTCGGATCGCCCTCCCCCTGCGTATTCAGTCCAGCGCAACTCGGAGAAGTCCGTCGGGGTATCCTCGATACTGAGAAAGTGGACGGGCCGGCGACGGGATAGGGATTGCATTGCCTTGAGGGTGCTCAGCAGAGCAGCACGAGGGAACTGGTAGAGGGTATGGGTGCCGTAGACGCACAAGAGGTTA
>CAWVXN010000227.1:0-5309 GCA_963933695.1 uncultured Myxococcales bacterium
TCCTTGTCGCCCTGGACTTCGCACTCGATACGCCCAAGGAAATCATTCTGGTAACCAGTCCGCAAGATGACTCGACGGCACTCGTGGATGTACTTCGCTCATCCTTCGTCCCCAATCGGGTCATTTCTATCGTGGGCGATGGCGCCGAGCGCGACGCCCATGCGAAGAGAGTCCCCCTGCTTCGATACAAGACCGCCCAGGGGGGGCGGACGACGGCCTATGTCTGCCTGGATAAGGTCTGCAAGTTACCCACAAGTGACCCAGAGGTCTTTGCGGCCCAACTCAACGCCACTGCACATGAAGTCTCCGCGAACGGGGAGGAAAATCGCACTCATGATTGAATCGATCCTCTTTTTTGTGGCCTTGGCCTTTGCATTGATTTTCACATTGGCCATTGCTGCCTGGTTCTGGGAAAGTCGTAAGCGAAGAACCCATGCGGTTGAGTCGGGGTTCCACGAGGAACTCAGGATTCCCTTTGAGCAAGATTTTGAGCTCTATCACAATGCGTTCTCCCTCTGTTCGAAGAAGGTGCGCGTCTGTCTCGCCGAACTCAACATCGATTACGCGAGCCATCCCATCGACCTGATCGAAACCGGTTCCTACGAAAATCTCTCCCGGCATTTCCTGGCAGTGAACCCCGAAGGCACGGTTCCTGTGTTGGTCCACCGTGGACACCCCATCTACGAATCCCACGAACAAATTCGGTACGCGGCAAATCATGCCACCCCAGGTGCCGAGACTCTGGTTCCCGAAGACCCGTCCCTAGTCGTTGAAATGCAGCTTTGGGTTGATCGTGCTTCCCTCACCGGAGACGACCCCATCGCGGGAATGGCCTCAAGTGCAGGCAACTGTATTCCGGGCCTCACCTTGCCACTCTTCAGTGCAATGATCCATGACATTCCCCTTCACCGCATTCTCGTGGGTCTTCTTTTCCACAGACTGCGGGTGCGGCCGGCCTTGTTCCTGACCCTGAAGCTCGCCGGGCTAAGTCGCCTGCGCCGCCTGAAACCGGCGGTGGCGATCGTCGAGCGTTCTATCCAACAAATGAACATCCACTTGGATGCGCTCGAGGCAAGGCTGGACCAGGGCGACGGAGCCTGGATTCTGGGAGAGTTCTTCAGCCTGGCGGATGTCAGCTGGGTTGTGATCTTTGACCGTATGCGTGAAGCCGACTGCTCAGAGCTGTTCCTGGGTGGAGAACTGCATCCTCAGGCAACGGCCTATCGCGACCGCCTCTTCGCCCGCTCAAGCTATGCAAAGGGCATCTGGAATCACGAGCACCCCACCGTCCGCCAAGGTACCCAGCGACTCAGGGACGCCAAGGAAGCCAGCCCCGAACTCCGCGCCCTCTTGGCCGGAAAGTCTGTCAAACCCCAAGCCAACTAAGCCCGCCCTACCCGGCCACCGGGAACGTACCCGGGCGAAAACTCGGCTAGAGTGTGCCTTGCCGTGCCCAGTGACCCTCTCACCGCCGCCCTAGTCTTCTTCCTGATCACACTGGGGGCCGCCCTTCAGGGCGCGGCGGGCTTCGGCATGGCGCTCATAGCAGCGCCTCCTCTAATGCTGATTGCGCCCGACTTGATCCCCGGCCCGCTGATCGGTGCGGGGATCGTCCTGACAGGCGCCGTGGCCTACAGGGACCGCGCCTCCATAGACTACTCGGGCCTGGGCTACGCACTCGTTGGAAGAGCGCTGGGCACCGTCATGGCTGCCGCCTTTCTCGCCCTAGCCTCTCCTCGATCCTTCGATCTCGCCTTTGGCTTGCTCGTCGTGCTGGGGGTCAGCCTGAGCGCCGCTGGACTCCAGGTCCGCCTAAGCCCGAAAACAATAAGCTTCGCCGGTTTCCTGTCCGGCTTAATGGGTACCGTCTCCTCCATCGGTGGCCCCCCCATGGCCCTGCTCTATCAGCGCTCAGGGGCGGCCAAACTTCGGGCCACCCTGGCCAGCTATTTTGTTCTCGGCGTCGGATTCTCCCTGCTCGCCCTCTTTTCCGTGGGCCTCTTTGGCTGGACCGAACTGAGGCTGGCCCTAATCCTTAGCCCCGCCATGCTGCTGGGCTTCTTGCTCGCCAAGCCTCTTCAATCGAGGCTCCGGGAAACCATGATCCGCCCCATCGTTCTTGGGCTCTCCCTGGTATCGGGGGCATGGGTCATCTGGCGCGCACTCTGATCCGCGCTTACCCTCAAGCCAACACGCGTACCCACCTCCGGTCACAAACAACTGCGCTTCATTTTGGAAAGGGAAATATGGACCCCGTTCTTCTGATCGTTGGACTCGCCCTGATTCAATTCCTCGTTTTTGGGGCCCTCGCGGGCAAGGCCCGGGCAACCTATGGCGTCGAGGCACCTGCGGTCACGGGACATCCAGGCTTCGAACGGCGGTTCCGGGTGCAGCAGAACACTCTTGAGCAGTTGGTGATTTTCATTCCCTCGATCCTGATGTTCCAACTCTACTGGAGCCCCAACGTCGCAGCGGCGCTGGGTGTTGTGTTCATTGTCGGGCGCCTGATCTACTACCGAGGCTATGTCGAGGAACCCGGGAAACGCTCTTTGGGATTCGGCATCGGCTTACTTGCCCAGTTAATACTCCTGCTGGGCGCGGTCTCCGGAGCCCTCTTGGCATTGTTCGACTAGCCAAATCCCTCATGGGCCTCTCGTGAAGGCCCTCTTGAGGAATTCGCCGACAGACCAACCCCATCCGAGCGCCTCGGCGCGCCGGGCGCTGTGGGTTAAGCTTGGCCCCGCGCCCAAAGGCTCGGTGGCGCTCGACCCTTCAAGGAGCAAATTCGTGACCGAGGCCAAGCTCGCCGAACCCGTTGACTACATCGCCGAAACCCGCGCGACCTACGACTCCCTGGGCTACCCCCCCTACCAGTGGGTAAAGAGCGAGGACCCGCCGCCGTGGACACCGGTCAAAACTCGACTCGAGGAGGCTTCTGTCGCTTTGATCGCCTCCGGGGGCATCTATCAGCGCGGCCAGCACGCTTTCCATTTCAAGGACGATACCTCCTACCGGGTCATCGACACCTCGGTTTCCTGCGACGACTTGCGAGTCACCCACTTCGCCTACGACGTGAGCGACGCCCGAACGGACCCCAATGTTGTGTTCCCCCTGGATACCCTGCGATCATTGGTCGCCGAAAAATCCTTGGGCGCTATCACCCCCCAAGCGTTCACGTTCATGGGCGGCATCTATTCGGCCCGCAAAGTGCGCGAGGAGTTGGCTCCAGCGCTGGTGCAGCGAGTCGCCGACCAGCGACCGGATATCGCCCTGCTCGTCCCCGTCTGACCTGTTTGTCATCAGTCGGTCGGACTGATTGCACGAGAACTCGAAGCCGCTGGGATTCCCACGCTCTGCATGACCAGCGCCCTATCAATCACGCGCTCGGTTGCGCCTCCCCGGGCTGCCTTCCTGGATTTTCCACTAGGTCATACTACGGGCAAGAAGAACCAACCCGAGGCCCAGAAGAGATTGCTGAAAAATGCTCTCGGGGCCTTCCACGAGTTGCAGCGCCCCGGCGAGATCAAGTTCTTGAACGAGCGTTGGTCCGATGACGAGACATGGCGTGAAAAGCCCATGGCCAAAGACGAGCCCGGTTCGGGTGAGCCGAAGGGTGATTTCCGGACCCCTCGGCTAGAAACACCCCAATATCAGTACCCCGCCGACCAGAAGGAAGCCGAGCACCAGCACCGGAACGGTGGTTGCGGGAGTTGCGTAGGCGCCGAGTAACGCCATCCTCCCGGGGAAGGCGAACCGGTCGGTGGGTTCCCCAGTCGGACAATCGCCCATCCGGGTGTACCCTAACCCGCGAACCGGTCTCCCAGTTCCGGTGTCCCCTCCAGAGCCCCATCGAACTCAGTGCCGAACTCAGTGCCGAACTCAGTGCCGAACTCAGTGCCGAACTCAATGCGGAGAAGCCCAATGAAAACTTTCGGCGCGATCCTTCTCGGCCTAGTAATCATCCTCGCACTCTCCTCCTTCACCGTGGGTTTTCTCGACGGACCCTTGGGAATCGTCGCAGGCGGACCGCTGACCTCGGGAGACCTCGTCCCTTCTGAGGGCGTCGACTTCTCCTTTGCCAAGAACATCGACACCATCGAATTCCAACTCCTGGATCCGCCACGATCGCGGACGACCTGGGTAATCCTCTACGACGGATCACTTTTTGTACCGGCTGGATTCATGAACCTTCCGATCTGGAAAAAATGGCCCCATGAAGCGGTCAACGACGGCCGGGCCATCGTCCGCATAGAGGGAGTCCGATATCCCTTTCGGCTGGAACGGGTCGAGGACCGGAAAACCTGGCAGAAGGTCGGACAACTGGCGGCCAAAAAGTATGATCTGGAAGAGATCGACCCCCAAGGCGAAGCTTCCGCTGAGCGCTGGAATGAGTTCTGGGTTTTCCGCATGAGCCCGGAGTCCCTGGAAGCCATGGAGCTACCCCAGTAGCGCCGGCTATCGCTTACGGTTTTCGGCTCAAGCTCGCGCTCAGCGTCCCTTGAAATCCGGAGTCCGACGTTCGAGCAGCGCTGCGATCCCCTCCCGGGAGTCTTCGGTTTCCGCCGTACGCGATTGCACATGGGCTTCATGCCGCGCTGCGCTGCGCGGATCCCAATCCAGCCCACGGTAGATCGACTCCTTGGTCCAACGCACGGCCAAGGGGGCGGCCCGGGCAATTTCCCCCGCGATTTCTCGCGCCTTGGGCAGAACCTGTTCCGACTCCACGGCATGATTCGCCAGGCCACACTCCTCGGCGACCGTACCGCTCACGATGCGACCGGTGAGCAATAGTTCAACAGCCTTTGGTACTCCCAAAAGTCTGGGCAAAAGATAGGTGGTCGCCATTCCGGGGTGCAGGCCGAGTTGAACAAAATTGGCTCCATAACGCGCATCGCGATTTGCGACACGCACATCGCACACAACGCCCAACCCTAGGCCTCCCCCAATAGCGTGACCTTGCATCGCTGCGATCACGGGAACCTCGATCTCCAGTAGCGAAAGAAAATGAGAGTACATCGAGTAAAATCGATCCTGGGGTGCAGTAAATCGCTCACCTTCTTCATCGCCGCCGCCTATCCGGCCCGATTTAAAATCCGCACCGGCACAAAAACTCTTGCCCCTCCCGGTCACGATGACGCACCGAACCTCGGAGTCAGAGCGCGCTCGGGACACCGCTTCGGCCAGCCCCTTCAGAACATCCGGGGTCATGCTATTTCGATTGTCCGGGCGATTCAATGTCAGGGTCGCAACCCGCTCGGCCACCTCGTAGAGCACGGCATCTTCGGTCACAAAATCTCCTCCAGGGCTTG
>CAWVXN010000228.1:0-5254 GCA_963933695.1 uncultured Myxococcales bacterium
CCGAATCCCGCCGAAGGCCCCGCAATAGGTCGGGGGGTTGGAGCGCGGAGTGCGGCCTATGGGTGCCTGATCGACATCGATCACTTTTTCGATGGCCTCCTCTCCCTCGAGGGCGAGGAACTCGCCGGGGGGATCGAGGGCGCCGTAGAGGCGCGCCGCCAGGGCTCGGTGGAGGGTGTGGGTCACCAGGGTGGACTTGCCCGAACCCGATACCCCGGTCACCACGGTGAGCGCGCCCAAGGGAAGTTCGAGGTCGACCGCCTTGAGGTTGTTGGCCCGGCAGCCGCGAAGCCGGATCGTTTTAGCCGGATCGGAACCCTTGGGTCCGCGCGGTGCGCGCTTGGGTGTCGGGATCGATTCACGCCCGGCCAACCACGCGCCCGTTGGCGATAGGGGGTTCTCCGCCAGGTCTTCCGGAGTCCCCTGGGCCACCACTTCGCCCCCGTGGATTCCCGCTCCGGGCCCCATGTCGATCACGTGGTCGGCGGCCCGGATCGTGGCCTCGTCGTGTTCCACCACCACCACGCTGTTGCCGTTGTCGCGCAAGCGCATCAGGCTCGAGAGCAGTCGGGCATTGTCCCGGGTGTGGAGGCCGATGGAGGGTTCATCAAGGATGTAGAGAACCCCCAGCATGG
Organism: uncultured Myxococcales bacterium; assembly: GCA_963933695.1. Taxonomy (GTDB): domain Bacteria; phylum Myxococcota_A; class UBA9160; order UBA9160; family UBA4427; genus JAZXM01. The sequence goes on from CAWVXN010000228.1 coordinate 636, forward strand.
AAGAGCCGATCTGGGTGGCCAGGCGAATGCGCTGGGCCTCGCCTCCGGACAGCGTGGCGCTGGGTCGGTTCAGGCTCAAGTAGTCCAGGCCCACATCGGACAGGAACGCCAGACGCTCGCTGATTTCCAGGCCGACGCGCCGGGCGACGTCGAGTTTTCCGCTTTCCTCGGCTCCATCACTGGCCTCGTTCATCTGGGCCTCGAGGTTTTCAAGGAAGCCCTGGAGTTCAGAGATCGGCAGCGCGTTCAACTCGTGAATGCCGAGGCCGCCCAGGCGAACGCTGCGGGCCTCTTCCCGGAGACGGGTGCCCGCGCAGTCCCCGCACTCCCGGGGAATCTGGAAGCGTTCGAGCTTGGGGTCGTTCCTGCGCTCGAGTTCGTCGATGACTCCGTGCCACGGCCGCTTGGCTCGGGCCTTGCGTGGTTTTCCCGTTCGCGTGGGTTGCCCACCCACGGAAAAAGCCACCTCGTCCTTCATGCCATGGAGGAGGGCAGAATGCGCTTTCCCGGGCACTTGTTGCCAGGGGGTATCGAGATCGAGGCCGAGATGGTCGGCCAGGTCCTCCAAGAGTTGTGCGTAGTACCGGGCGTGGCGTTTTTGTTGCCACGGTTCGATGGCTTCACGCAAGGGGCGCTCGGGATCGGGAACGATGAGGCTCGGATCGAAACTGCGTTGGATGCCGAGTCCGTCGCAGGCGGGACAGGCGCCGGCTGGATTATTGAACGAGAACAATCGAGGCGCGATCTCGGGAAGCGAAATTCCGCAATCCGCACAGGCGCTCGAGCGCGAGAGCAGCCACTCCACTTCGCCGGTGCTTTCGGGATCGGCTTTCGTCGCCGCCTCGCCCTGGCTCTGGGCGAGCACGATGGCCAGACCGTCGGCGAGTTCGAGCGCAGTGTGAAGTGACTCTTCGATCCGCCCCCGTGCAGTGTCCCGCACGATGACGCGGTCCACCACGAACTCGATGTCGTGCCGGCTCTGACGGGCCAGTTGAATATCCTCTTCGAGTTCTCGCATGACGCCGTCGATACGGACGTAGACATACCCCCGGCGCTGCATGTCCGCGAGTTCTTTGCGGTAGGCCCCCCGACGGCCTCGAATCATGGGCGCTAAAATTTGTACCCGGGTGCCCTCGGCTAGACCCATGACGCGCTCGCTCATTTGCCCCACGGTTTGGGGGGCAATCGAATTGCCACAACTGGGGCAATGAGGCCGACCCGCTCGGGCATAAAGCAGGCGCAGGTAGTCGGAAATCTCAGTGGCGGTGCCCACGGTGCTGCGCGGGTTGCGTCCAATGCTGCGTTGCTCAATGGAGAGCGCTGGGGAAAGTCCATCGATGGCATCCACGTCGGGCTTTTCGAGCTGGTCGAGAAATTGTCGTGCATACGGGGAGAGCGATTCCACGTAGCGCCGTTGGCCTTCGGCGTAGAGGGTGTCGAAGGCAAGGCTCGACTTGCCCGAGCCCGACGGTCCAGTGAGGACCACGAATTGATTCCTTGGAATGCTCACGTTGACGCCCCGGAGATTATGGGTGCGCGCGCCGCGAACCCGGACCTCGTCATGCTGGGTCGCGCGGCCGAGTCCGGGAATCGAGTCCAGGAGGCTTGGGGCCGGCCTCACGGACGTGTTGAGGCCTCGGCGTAGATGCCCTTACGTGAGACGTAGATCTGCTTGCGAACCGTTTCCAGCCAGCTGATGTATTCCTTCTCCATCTTGTGGCGTGAAATCTCCTCGCGAAGCTGAGGCGCGGCTTGTTCGTAACTCACGGGCGAGAAGGTTCGCCGTGCGACGACTTGAAGAACGTTGCAGCCAAAGGGCATGGAGATAGCGTCGCTCACCTCCCCGTCCTGCAGGTTGGCGACCGCGTCGGTCATCCACGGGGCGATCTCATCGGTGTGAAACCATCCGAGCTCGCCCTCTTGCTCGGGGTTCATCTCCGTGACTCGCCGCGCCATTTCGCGGAACTCCATGTTGCCCGCACGAATCTGGTCTGCGGCGTCCTGGGCGATCAAGCAGGCCGTCCGTTCGTCGCGTCCGCTCTCTTCGCCAGCAGCGACCATGATGTGGCGCAACTGCGCCTGCTCGCCGCCTTGGCGTTGGTTGCCAAAGCGCTCGAGGTAGGCGAGTTCGAGTTCTTCCTCTTCGATTCGCACGCGCGAGCGCACGAGGCTATTCAGAACTCGGGAGCGCTCGAGTTCGCCCTTGAGCTTGCCTCGATACTCCTTGAGGGTGAGACCGTGACTCTCGACGCTGGCCTGGAGTTGTTCCACGGTGAGCCCGTTGTCCACCGCGATGCTTCGCACCGTGTTGTCGACCTCTTCTTCGCTGGCTTCCATTTCTAGGCGGGTCACGATGGCCTCGATCAGCTTGGCTTCAATCAGGCGGTCCAGGGCTTCACCGCGGACGTTTCCGATCTCCGAGGCCGGTGCGTTCGCAGCCCGCATGCGTTCGGCTACTGGACGGGCCAGTTCCTCCACCTCGGAAATCAGGACGTAGCGGTGTCCGACTTGGGCCGCGATGCCGTCGATCAGCATCTCGGCGGCCCGGGCGCCGGGGGCAAGGCCCAAGCCCAAGCCAAGGCCCAGGGCGATCCCCGCGCTGAGTAGGTTGCGGGCCCAATTCCAGGGGAGGCAGGGGCGGGGGCAGGCGCGGCGTTCGGGGATCAATTTTTCTCCGGTTCGGCCCCGTGGGACTCGGGGCTGCGGAAGCATTCTAGCGGGTCCTCCGGCGATCATGCGAGCCCGCCCCTGGACTTGGGGGGCTTCGGTGCGGGCCGGGAATCACTGGGGTTTGCGACGGATGCTCAGCCTTCGGGCCCGAGCCCGAGTGGACGAGCCGCCCCATGCCCGGGAGCGAACGCATCGGGGCGCAATAAAATTTTAGCTCTCTGCATGGTTTGCATAGATAAAAATATCTGATATATAAAGCATGATGACGGAGCATTCGGGGATACAGATATCTAAATCAGGTTTTGGAGCCCAGCGCGCGGCGTCCCCCAGTCGAGAAAGAATTCTCACGGCTGGGGCTGAAATGCTGGCCTCCCAGGGACTTGGCGAAGTCAATACGAACACCATCGCCCGGGCCGCCGGCGTGGGGGTGGGAACTTTCTACGCACATTTCGACGACAAGTTCGCCCTCCAAAGAGAATTGACGACACGAGGGCTCGCCCTCCTTCAGGATGCTCTCTCGCTGGCGAGCCGGGAGACCCAGGATCAGTCCATCGAGCAGCAGGTACGGGCCAGCGTCGCTGGATTTGTCGAATTTGCCCATGCCCACCCCGCCCTCTACCGCGTGGTCTTTTCCGGGGGTGAGAGCCTGCCCCGGGGCGGTCGGCCCGGAGTCGGGTTCTCCGCCCGGGCTCTCGAGAACCGGTTGGCCGAACTCCAACGGGGGGGGCACTTGGAGGCCTCGGTGGATACCCGCCTAGCGGCCCGCATCTTCAATGCCGGCCAGAGCCAAATCGTCCTCTGGTGGCTCGAGGCTCCGGATCCGCCGGCGGCGGCCCAGTTGATCGAAACCCTGGTCCAACTGCACCCGGCGGTGGCCTGCCGGCGCTAGGCTGGTCGACCGCGAGGCGGCCGGCCGGGGCCGCCCCAATCAGGGAGGGGGCAGACCAGTGATCCCGCAAAACCCTGCCCGGGTATCGGCCCCCAGCTACTGCGTGGGAATCATTCACTACAAGAGCTATGTCGATCTGGAGACCTGCCTCGGCGCGGTGGCTGGCCAGACACTTCGTGCCCAGGCCGTGCGCGTGGTGGATGCTGACGCCGATACCGATGCACTGTTGAAAATTCGGGGCCGGCATCCGGGCGTCGCTTTCGAGGCCGCGGCCAACCGGGGCTATTCGGCGGCGGCGAATCGACTCCTTGCCTGGGCGAGTGGCCCGGAAGTCGGGGCGGATTTTTGTCTTTTGCTGAATCCAGACGTGACCCTCGAGCCGGATTTTGGCCAACGCTTGGTGGACGCTCTGGCGGCGCGTCCCGACGCGGCCCTGGGCGCGGGAAAACTGATGCGTCCGGACCGCCTTACCCTGGACAGCGCGGGGATCGCGTTGCCCGCCCACCGCCGTCCCAGGGATCGAGGAAGCGAGCAGCACGATCGCGGTCAGTACGACCGGGGCGAGTACGTTTTTGGGGCGAGCGGCGCGGCCATGATGTTGCGCTGCGCAGCGCTCGCCGACTTGGCTTTGGAAGGCGAAGTCTTCGACGAGGATTTCTTTCTTTATCACGAGGACACCGACCTGTCCTGGCGGGCGAATGTCCTGGGTTGGAGGGTCTATTACGAACCCTTGGCGCGTGCGGTCCACGCCCGAGGCTGGAAAAAAGACCAGCGCTTCCGAGTGCCGCTCGCGGTGCGGAGGCATTCGTTCAAGAACTATTACCTGCAGCTGATCAAGAACGAATCCGCGGCGGGCTTCCTGCTCCGGCTTCCCGTGCTGTTGGTCTGGGAGATCCTTCGGTTGGGCCACGCGGCGATACGCGATCCCCAAATTCTTCCCGGTTACGCCGATGCTTGGGGGCTGGCGGGTCGCGCTTTTCACAAGCGCCGAATCCTGCGCGCTCGCCGAGCTCGGGGGCCGACCCGGGGCGCACCCTGACCCAAGCGGGTCAGTCCGGCG
>CAWVXN010000229.1:0-5196 GCA_963933695.1 uncultured Myxococcales bacterium
CGGCCAGTGCGAATTCGATCCCGTAGGGGCGGTAATCCATCTCGATGCCCGTGAGCTCTCGTGTCCGACTCTGACTCCCATCACAGCCCAGCAGCCAGTCTGCTTGCAACTCCTGGGAGGAGCCCGAAGCATCGGTCACCCGAGCGCTCACGCCGTTTCCATCCTGAGAAAATTCTCTCAGTTCAGTTCCCCACTCGACCCGAACGCCCATTGACTCGAGGTGCTCCGCTAGACATCGCTCGGTCTCGCATTGAGGAATCGAAAACCAAAATGGATAGCGCGTGTCGTGCCAATTTCGCTTGAGCAGGTCGATGCGAACGGGTGGCCGCTTCGCATGGGTATGGACATTCAACGCCACAAAGCGCTCGCCCGCATCGAGCACGCGGTCGACCATCCCCATGGACTCAAAAACTTCCATCGTTCGCGCGTGAAGAACCAGCGCTTTGGAAAGCCCAGACGGAGACGCTTTGGAGTCGATGACGCGCACCGAGAGTCCGTGCCGAACCAGTTCCGACGCGGCGGTGAGGCCTGTTGGCCCGGCTCCCACGATGAGCACATCTGCCGCTGACTGGTTCAAATTCCCCTCCGCGTCACATGCTCAGACCCGTAAGATCACTTGCCGTGTGAGCCTAACACTCACGAGCGGAAGGCCCGACTTGACTTTTTTTCAGTAACCGAGACCTCGAACGGGGATTTCGACCTTGCCATACTGCCTAACTTGAGAATTCCGGGCTCGCCTCCCAAATCTCACTCACGCATCAATCGGCTCGGGATTTCCTCAGCCAGAAGTTGAGAGTACAACTGAGTTCTTTTTAGGTTCAAATGTGCAGGATTGGCGCACAGAGCTGAATTTGAAAGAATTTCATTTAGAATCCATCGGCCACACAGAAGTCGGACCCGTCTTCCGAGGTCCGCTCCCGAACCGCTGGGTTCAGGTCGCATTCCACTTCTCGAACCGTGAATGCCGGCGCTGCCGATTCGGACAGCGCCGGCCCCCCCGAACTGTGTCAGTAAGCAGCAATCGTGGGAAAAACAGTCATTCCCGGGCGGCGAATTTGGCGAACACTCAGATCGGTGATTGCGCTCGGAGTCAGCAGCACCGACGTACCAAGGATCCTTGGCCCGGTGCGGCAGCGCGCATGGCCAGCGAAATCCACCGAGGAGGAAAAGTCCGAAGCCAGGATAAACCGCATGCCATTGGCAGGAATAGCAAGCCAGACACTGCCCACGTTCTCACCATCGGCGTTGAACGCCGTGCAATGGACCCTCGCCGCTGCGCGGGCAAGATTGGTAAACGCCAGGATGGTATCGACAATATCTCGGTCAGGACGATCGACCTCAGCCTTGAGATCTGCTTCATCCCGCACGATTTCCACCCCGTCCATATCAGGCGAACTGACTGCTTGCGCCGAACCCATAGCCGGCAAAAGAAGTCCGAAAAGGACGAGCCACAATGCCTTCCTCCCAAACGCTTTCTTCCCAAACGAATTGTCTCTGGAACTTTTGGAGGTCATGAAAAATCCCTCTCCCTTCCGAAAGCGGGCTTAATTGCCCTTTTCGTACCCCTCTCAACAGGCCCAACTAGAGAAGGTTTCGGAGAAAAATTGCTTTTTTCACCACGTCCTGGGAATTCAGTGACCCTGGAATACGTAAACGGGCCCCGTCGCCTATTACCCGGGAGAGGGCCCTTTGAGCCCGGAACCAGCTACCCGTCAGACCAGCGGCAGGAAACGGTACGACTCCCGGACACAAGGTCCTGGTAAGCTTGGGCCAGTTTTCCTGCGACTTCCCCAGCGGCATACCGGGACTCGGCGAAGGCAGGCCCTCGCGAAGCCATTTGTCTCAAGCTCGACTCATCCCCAAGCATTTCGTTGAGTACGTCGGCCATGATGTCTTCATCGACTGGAATCACTCGGCCCACGCCTGCCTCCTCCACCCCGTCAGCGACACCGCACTGATCTGAGATCAGAACCGGTACCCCGGCAGAAATTGCCTCGGCCCCTGCATTGCCAAAGTTCTCGGCCAGGGATGTCAGGGTCACAAGATCCGCAGAAGCGAAAACCTCTGCTCGCTTTTGGGCATCGACCAAGCCCAGAAAGATCACCCGACCCTCAATGTTCAGGGATCGGGAAAGAGTCTTCAGCATGGCCATCTCGCCATAATCCGGACCTGCCAGGACAAGCACAGCTTCGCTTGCGCGGCCTGAAACCCGCGCAAAAGCCCTGACTAATATGTCGAGCGCCTTTCGCCTATCCAATCGACCCACGAAAGCAACGACGGGTATGCGTTCATCGATACCGAGTCCTCGTCTCGCCTCCGACCGCTCAGGAAGCGATCTGAACTCTTCCACGGGAACAGCATTGGGGACGCAGAATGACGGGATCTCCAATCCGAGAGATCGCGCATCCAGCCGCTCCAATTCAGCCGTGAAATGAATCGCATCCGCCCTGTTCATCAGGTGGCGATTCACCAAATTAAAGAACAAGCGATACTTGAGGGTTCCGAGAGAAGAATCTCGGACCATCACCAAGCTTCCCCGAGGAGACATCACGCTGGGAACCGATGCTTGAAGGGCTCGTAGAAAGACAGGCACGCCAAACAATTGCCAAAATGCGGCGACATGAACCACGTCGAAATCTGGGACGTTCTTTGCTGCCCGCAGCATGTCCCATCCGAAGCCAAAGCCGCCCAGGCTGTTCTTGAAATAGACAACTCGAACACCGCCTACATCGCATGGAACACCCAGGGCTCTTTTGACCGGGGAGCGTGAATCCTGGCTCGTATAAACAGTGACCTCGTGCCCGAGCTTGACCAGTTCTCGGCACAAAATACTGATCGAGCGAACCACGCCTCCATGATGAAAATCGGGCTCATAGTACGGAGTGACATGGAGAATTTTCACTCGAGACCCTCGCTCTGACCCGGAGTAAGGCAGCGCTCCTCAAAGAATGCGGCTTCACGGCTTCTTGCACCAAAAATCAGTTCATCCACCTTCTTGGACCCGAGTGAAAGTGCGATCCCCAGGCGAAGCGAGTGAATTTCCTGATTCACGAAAATCGAACTCAGGAATTATCCCTGGAGGAATCCCACGGAACGCTCGATTTGACTGCCCGGAATTTCCCGTTCTCTTCCCTAGGTATTGCATCTACAGGTAGGAGTCGAATGTTGATGCTTTCGCCCAGCCGAGAGCGAATTTCTCTCGTCAGGGCCTTGTCACTCTCGGGCCCGTATTGACTTCCGGCCACGAAGAGCACGTCAATGGAATCGGGATTTTCTTGCCGGATCTGCGCCTCTATCAGACCTCGCTGATCCTTGAAGATATGGTCTAGACGGCCGACTTTTCTACCATCGGGCGTGATCACAAAGTCGTCATTCCGCCCATCGACATCGAGGAAAACGTCTCCCTGCCGGCCACACGGACATGGCCGCTTCAGGCGCGTCCCGCTGTCACCTATCCGATACCGCAGAAAGGGGGTCACGTTGTTGGCCAGTCCCGTCACCAGAAGTGGACCACGAACGTAGTCTTCTGTTTCTTCGACCACATCCACTTCAACAATGCAGAATTCCATATCAACATGAAGATTCTTCTCGGAACAAGCCGTCATTGAAACCGCAAACTCAGCAGTGCCATAGCGATCCCACACACGGGCCCCAAAGGCCTCCTCAATCACTTCCCTCTGATACGCCAGTAGCGACTCAGAGGAAGTAAAAACCGCCTTCAACTGCCCTTTTGGAAGAGGCCTGCCCAGTTCAAGCATCATCTGGGCGGCCTGATACAAGGCCGAGGGGTAGCCGTCCACATAACTCATTTTTTTTGAGTGGATGGCATTCACATAGGCTTCTTGGTTTCGAATCGTCATGTGGTAGATCGAGAACAGAACCTGACGCTGAAAAAGATTACTCCGCCAGTACGGCGGCTTGATCTGTCGAACAGGAACGATCAGCTGCCCATTGAAGGTCAAGTGGTGATCCTTAATGCCGACTCCATGAGAAGATCGAAGGCGCCAGACCGTGGCATATTCGGCGGCGACAGTGCTCACCGTCGAATAGAGAGGAAGCGCTGTTCCCGTGGTGCCGCTGGTTTTCCCGCGCAGAATTTCCCGATTCGAAATGTCGCTCGCTAGGAAATCTTGGGAGTTCTCGCGGTAGCTTTCCTTGTCGAGGACGGGTATCTGGGCAAGGGTTTCACGAATCGCTTCGAGGGGGTCCGGAGCGGTGGAGGCCGGCGGAAGCCCTTGATAATGCGGAACAAATTCCCGAGAGCGACTCACCAGTTTTTCGAGTTGAACCCATTGCTGCGTGTGAAGCTCGTCCAGGGGCGAGCCTACACTGGCTTGTAATTCGGCCAGGCGACGGTGAAACATGGGGCCAAACCGAGTGTACGCCCGGTGGATCCCAGCCACGGTGCAGGCCGCATTCTGACCGAAAATTGGCAGTTTTTCGTAGATTCTATCCATCTACCCACTCCGACGGAAAGTTCCCAAAATAGCTCGGCTGTAGTGCTCTGATAAGTAGTGCTCGCCCGCTGCCAAAAGCCGAGCATCGAGCTTCCGAAATCAACCCTGAAGTTGGAAATTCGGCCACTGACAGCAGCCTAGCACTTCAGGTGATATCGGAGGGGGAATCAAGGACATTCCATCGGCCTCCGGATTCTGGGTATCATGGCCACTCCCTAGGCACATGTACTCGAGCCCCTTGCGGCATGGGTTGGATGGTCTCAGTTAGACAGCCCGAGCCTGGAAGATAGACTGTACTCGCGTCCACCTACTCAACTGGAACTCCTTCACCATGAAAAGCCTAATCGACGCAATCTGGGGCGACCGCTCGCTGGACTTTCACAGATCGCCTTCGGCGGCCCGTATTCAGGTGCTGGCCCTTGCCAACCTCGAGTCCGTTGTGGGCATGTATTTCGTGCTTCCCAGAAGTAAAACACTTATCTGGAACTATATTCGCGAAGTCGGCCCAATCGAAACTTGGCGAAAAGTCACCTCACGGATGCAGGAACGAAATCGCAACAACAAGTTTCAGTCATTCGGCATCGGGAAAATTATCACTTGCGACCCGGACGGAAACTTTGAGTCAGGAGATCTCGTCCTCTTCATCGCACCCGCCTCGCCGCAGTGCGTAGAGCGCCTTGTTCTCCCCGAGTTCCTTATTGACCACGCAGAAGGTCAGGAGACAGCTTCTCTCAAAAAC